>JACDQN010000529.1 GCA_015657575.1 Sphingopyxis sp. | reverse complement strand
GGCATATTCCTTCGCCTTTTCTCCTCGCCCTGAGCAAAATCGCTTCAAACCTCGAACGTGAAATGAAGGGGTCCTGACCCTAGCCAGCACCCGCATCCATTTTGAGCAGAATCGGGCTCGGTTAAAGCGCTATATTGCGTGACGCCCGCGACCGCGCGAGCGGGATCGCCTGCCGCGCCTGTACGGCCGCTTCGCCAGCGATTGGCGCCAGCGTGACCGAATATTCGCCATCCATCGCGCCCGCATCGGCCAGGATCGCGCCCCATGGGTCGACAGCAAGGCTGTGGCCATAGGTTGCGCGGCCATCCGCGTGCGGCCCTTGTTGCGCCGCGGCGATGATGTGACAGCCGTTTTCGATCGCGCGTGCGCGCATCAGGACATGCCAATGCGCTTCGCCCGTCGGTACGGTGAAGGCGGCCGGAATGGCGATAACCTCGGCACCGCGCTCGACGAGCGCGCGATAGAGTTCGGGAAAACGCAGGTCGTAGCAGATGCTGAGCCCCAGCCGACCGAGCGGCGTATCGACGACCGCCAACGCCCCGCCGCCCTCATAGGCCGCCGATTCGGTCCATTTTTCGCCGGTCGGCAGATCGACGTCGAACATGTGAATCTTGTCGTATCGCGCGCGGATGCTGCCGTCGGCGGCGATCACATGACTGCGGTTCACGCGCCGCGCCCCGTCATCGGCGAGCATGGGCATCGATCCCGAATGAAGCCATAGTCGATGCCGCCGGGCCATCGCCTGCAGCGCTGCGGGCCAGGGGCTCTTCACCTCGCGAACGATCCCTGCGGCCGACCGCTGCCGATCGCGGTCGAGCAGCAGCGACATTTCGGGCAGGAAAGCCATGGCCGCGCCCTTCGCGGCGGCCTCGGCCATCGCCCGGTCGATCGTGGCGAGATTGGCGTCGGCGTCGATGCCGCTCCGCATTTGCACGATCGCGGCGACGGGGGCGGCGGGGGCTTGTTCCATAAATCCTGACTAGTCCCGTCGCGCTGCGGGGACAAGCGGGCGACAGTTCAGTGGCCAGCAAGCTTCGAACGCGATAAGGTTTCCCGATGTCCTATCTCTCCCTCCAGACGCCGCTCCGCCATCTCCCCTCGCTTTTGTCGGCCTGCGCCGCCGCGGCGCTGATGCTGACCGCCGCGCCCGCCGCCGCGCAGCCAGCCACAACGCAGGGCACGGAGAGCGCGGCCCAGGGTGACAACTGGCTCTACGCCGGAAGCGATATTCCGCGCGATGCGGGGTGGAAGTTCGGCGAGCTGCCCAACGGCGTGCGTTATGCGGTACGCAACAATGGCGTGCCGCCCGGGCAGGTGTCGATCCGCGTTCGCATGGACGTCGGGTCGATGTTCGAAACCGAGCAGGAGCGCGGCTTTGCCCATCTGCTCGAGCATCTGACCTTTCGCGGGTCGAACATATTCCCGATGGCGAAGCCAAGCGCATCTGGCAGCGGTTCGGCGTGACATTCGGGAGCGATTCCAATGCGCAGACAACGCCGACGCAGACGGTGTATCAACTCGACCTGCCGAGCGTCACCGCCGCGACGCTCGACGAAAGCATGAAATTGCTGTCGGGCATGGTGCGCGAGCCGGGGATTTCGGAGGCCGCCGTTGCCGCCGAGCGCGGGGTGGTGATGGCCGAATTGCGCGAGTCCGACGGGCCGCAAAAGCGGATCGGCGACGCGATCAACAGCCATCTTTTCGCGGGCCAGCTGCTCGGCGACCGCTCGCCGATCGGTACCAATGCGTCGCTCGCTGCGGCGCGCGCCGGTGCGGTCGCGGCCTTTCACAATCGTTGGTATCGCCCCGAGCGCGCGGTGATCGTCATCGTAGGCGACGGCGACCCGGCCGAATTCGCGCGGCTGATCGAGAAATATTACGGCGACTGGCGCGCCGACGGCCCGGCGCCGACGCAGCCCGATTTCGGCAAGCCCGATCCCAAAGCGCCGACCGTGCGGTCGATCGTCGAGGCGAACCAGCCGCTGGCGATCTCGTTGGCGATGGTCCGTCCCTGGCAGAAGCGCGTCGACACGGTCGAAAATACCCGGCGGCTCTATCTGGAATTCATCGCGCAGGCGCTGGTCAACCGGCGGCTCGAAAATCGCGCGCGCAGCGGCGGCAGCTATCTGGTTGCGACGGTCGAGCAGCAATATGTCAGCCGCAGCGCCGATGTGACGATGGCGCAGATCGTCCCGCTCGGCGACTGGAAGGCGGCTTTGGCGGACGTGCGCGGGGTGATCGCCGACGCGGTGACGCGCGCGCCGTCGCAGGCCGACATCGACCGCGAGGCGAACGAGATCCAGGCGTTCCTGCAAAAGGAACTGGAAAATGCCCGCAACGAGCCCGGATCGCGCCTCGCCGACGATCTGGTGCGCGCCGTCGATATCAACGAGGTCGTCGCAAGCCCGCAGGGGCAGGTCGACATGTTCAAGTCGATCCGCGCCTCGGCGACGCCGCAGACGATGCTCGCCATCAGCAAGGCCATTTTCAGCGCCCCGGTCACCCGCGTCGCGCTGACGACGCCCACCGCCGTTCCGGGCGGCGATTCGGCGCTGCTGGCGGCGCTCGCGGCGCCTGCAGCGGCGCGCGATGACCGGCTTGCTGCGGTGCAGGCCGATTTCCGGCAACTGCCTGCGATCGGTCAGCCCGGGACGGTGACGACGACTGCCGCCTTGCCCGGCCTGCGCGCCGAGCGGATCGAGTTTGCGAACGGCGTGACCGCGCTGGTCTCGAACAACCAGATCGAACCCGGCAAGGTGCGCGTCAACGTTCGCTTCGGCACGGGCAATCGCAGCGTCGCCGCCGATGCACCGAATCTGCTGTGGACCGGCGATTATGCGCTGATGGCGAGCGGCGTCGGCCCGTGGGGGCAGAATGAAATCGATCAGGCGACCAACGGGCGTCAGATTCAGCTGAACTTCGCGATCGACGACGACGCCTTCGAACTGTCGGCCGAGAGCAGGCCTGCGGATATCGCCGACCAGTTGAAGCTGATCGCCGGAAAGCTTGCTTATCCACGCTGGGAAGCCGCGCCGATCGAGCGGTTGAAGGTCGGTTACCTCACCGGCTACGATCTCAACGATGCGACGCCGAACGCCGTGCTCGACCGCAATCTGCGCGGCTGGCTGACGGGCGACGATGCGCGCTGGTCGGCCCCCGAGCGTGCGGCGATCGAAGCGCTGACGCCCGCCGCCTTCCGCGCCTTCTGGGAGCCGCGGCTCGCCAGCGGGCCCATCGAGGTGCAGCTGTTCGGTGACCTGACGTTGGTGGATTATAAGAAGATCCTCGCCGACACGCTGGGCGCCTTGCCGCCGCGCAAGACGCTGGAACCCGCCGGCGGCCAGCGCGTGGCCTTTGCCAAGCATGGCGCGACGCCCGACATTGCGCATCACGCCGGCGAAAAGGGGCAGGCCGCGGCGATGACCGCCTGGCCGACGAGCGGCGGTCTTGCCGCCCCGCGCGACGAGCGTGGACTCGAGGTGCTCGCCGCGATCTTCAACGACCGTCTCTTCGACCGGCTGCGCGCCGAGCAGGGGGCGAGCTATGGCCCGGTCGTCGACAGCCACTGGCCGACCGGGTTCGAAGGCAGCGGCGGTTATCTGCTCGTCGGCAGCCTGCTCGCACCCAAGGACGTCGACCGTTTCTATTCGATCGCGCGCGATATTGCCGCCGATCTCGTCGCCAATCCGGTGGGGGCCGACGAACTGACGCGCAACGCGGGGCCGATCCGCGAGCAGGTGATGCGCGCCTCGACGGGCAATGTCTATTGGATGTACCTGCTCGAGGGGGCGACGCGCGACCCGCGCGTCGTAGCGAAAGCGCTGGCGATCGAAAGCGATATTTCGTCGATCACCGCCGCCGACATCCAGCGGCTCGCGCGGCAATATCTGGCACCCGGCCGCCAATGGTCGGTCGCGGTTCTGCCCAAGGGCATGACGCTTGCCGACGCCGCCGCGCTCGAAACCGCGCCTGCCGCCGTCGCCGGCGGGCGGTAGCGGACTAGGCTCTAAGCGGTTTCGCTGCCCGCGGGCGGACGGCGCGTCCGCCGGATGCGCGGTTCGTGGTCGAGCTTGCCCTTCGCCATGATGTCGTGGCGCATCTTCGCCCGCACATCGTGGATCGAGGCGATCACCGGTCCCATCGCGACACCCAGGTCGATCAGCACCGCCTCGGCAAGCTGCAGCGAGCTTTCGAGCGTTTCGGGAACCGCGTCGTTCGCACCCGCCTGATAAAGGGCGGCGGCATGATCGGCGTCGCGCGCGCGGCTGATTACCGGGAGGCCCGGATATTTCTGTTTCAACTGGCGCGTCATGCGCAGCTGCTGCACCGGGTCGTCCATCGTGAGCACGATCGCATTGGCGCTTTCGATGCCGAGCCGGTCGAGGCTGCCCGGCCGGGCCACGTCGGCGAAACGGACGCTGAAGCCATCGCGCCGCGCCGCCGCGACGGTGTCGATATCGGCGTCGACGGCGATATAAGGCCGATCATGCTCGCGCAGCAATTCGGCGATCGTGTGGCCGACGCGGCCGAAGCCGACGATGACGGTGCGACCCTCGGGCGTTTCCTCGACCTGCGCGTCGCCGGAGCGCATCTCGATCCGCCGCGCGATATCGTGGCCGATGCGCGCGAGGAGCGGCGTGATGGTGAGGCCGATCGCGGTGACGAGTTGCCAGAATTCGGCGGTGCTGCGGCTGATCAGCTGCGCCTGCAGCGCGGTGGCGAGGACGATGAGCGTAGTTTCGGACGGACTCGCCATCAGCAGCCCGACCTCGGCGGCGGTGCCGCGGCGAACGACGCCCGAAAAGCGCAGCAGCGCCGCGGTGACCAGCGCCTTGACGAGCACGACGCCGACGACCGCCGCGATCAATTGCGGCCACATCGCGGCGATGGTCTTGAGGTTCAGGCCCATGCCGACGCTGATCAGGAAAACGCCGAGCGCGAGACCCTTGAAGGGCGCGGTGATCGCCTCGACCTCGTTGTGATATTCGGTTTCGGCGATCATCAGGCCGGCGAGCAGCGCGCCGACGATAGGCGACAGGCCCACAGCTGCGGTCGCAAGCGCGGCGACGATGACGACGAGCAGGCTGGCGGCCAGGAACAGCTCCGGATCCTTGGCGCGCGCGGCCTGGGCGAAGATCTTCGGCAGCAGGAACCAGCCGCCGATCGCGAGTGCGGCGACGACGAGTACGCCCTGCCACAGCGTCGTGAGCAGCAGTTCGGCGCTGTCGCCCGATGCGGCGGGCGACAGGGCGGCGAGGATGAAGATGATCGGGACGAGCGCGAGATCCTCGAACAACAGCATCGAAAAGGCGGAACGCCCGACCGCCGACTTGGTCCCGGCGATCGGCAGGACGAGCGCGGTCGACGAGAGGGCGAGGGCGATGCCGAGCCCGTAAGCGGCCGCAGTCGACAGATTGCCCACGACGAGCAGCGCGGTCCCGAGGATCAATCCGCACAGCGCCAGTTCGGCGGCGCCGATCCCGAACACCAGCTTCCTCAGCTGCCACAGGCGGCGGAAGGAGAGTTCGAGCCCGATCGAGAAGAGCAGCAGCACGATGCCGAGTTCGGCAAACAGCGCGATCTCCTCCGCCGAACCGATCGTGACATGACGAAGCCAAGGATAGTCCCCCCGTCAGCGACCCGAGCCCCGAGGGCCCGACAAGCAAGCCGACGAGGATGAACCCGATCACCGGCGAAATCTTGAACCGCGCGAAGGCGGGAATGACGACGCCCGCGGCGCCGAGCACCACCAGCGCGTCGCCGATGAGCGAGGTTTCTGTCTCCGATACCATAGGGGCCGACCTTATGCAGGCCGGCCCCGATTGGCTAGATAGCTATCCCAACCTTTTTGGTTGTTTAAGCACCCATCTTCTTGTCGAGGTTTTCGACGATCGCCTCGAAGAAGCCTTCGGTGGTCAGCCAGTTCTGATCGGGACCGATCAGCAGCGCCAGATCCTTGGTCATCTTGCCGCTTTCGACCGTCGCGACGCAGACCTTTTCGAGGTCGTCGGCGAACTTCACCAGCGCGGCATTGTCGTCGAGCTTACCACGGTGCTTGAGGCCGCCGGTCCAGGCGAAGATCGACGCGATCGGGTTGGTCGAGGTCGCCTTGCCCTGCTGGTGCATGCGATAGTGGCGGGTGACGGTGCCGTGCGCGGCTTCGGATTCGACGGTCTGGCCGTCGGGGGTCATCAGCACGCTGGTCATCAGGCCGAGCGAGCCGAAGCCCTGCGCGACGGTGTCCGACTGGACGTCGCCGTCGTAATTCTTGCAGGCCCAGACGAACTTGCCCGACCATTTGAGCGCCGAGGCGACCATGTCGTCGATCAGGCGGTGCTCGTAGACGATGCCGAGCGCGTCGAACTTCGCCTTGAATTCGCTTTGGAACACTTCCTCGAACAGATCCTTGAAGCGGCCGTCATAGGCCTTGAGGATCGTGTTCTTGGTCGACAGATACACCGGCCATTCGCGGGCGAGGCCATAGTTGAGGCTCGCGCGGGCGAAGTCGCGGATCGAATCGTCGAGGTTGTACATGCCCATCGCGACGCCGGCCGAGGGGAACTGGAACACCTCCTCGTCGATCAGCGTACCGTCCTCGCCCTCGAACACGAGGCGGAGCTTGCCGGGGCCGGGGACGCGGAAGTCGGTCGCCTTATACTGGTCGCCGAAGGCGTGGCGGCCGACGACGATGGGGTCGGTCCAGCCGGGAACGAGGCGGGGGACGTTCTTCATCACGATCGGCTCGCGGAAGACGACGCCGCCCAGAATGTTGCGGATCGTGCCGTTCGGCGACTTCCACATCTTCTTGAGGCCGAATTCCTCGACGCGGGCTTCGTCGGGGGTAATCGTCGCGCACTTCACGCCGACGCCATATTTCTTGATCGCGTTCGCGGCCTCGACGGTAATCTTGTCGTCGGTGCGGTCGCGTTCCTCGATGCCGAGGTCGTAATAATGGAGGTCGACGTCGAGATAGGGAAGGATCAGCCGCTCGCGGATCCACTGCCAGATGATCCGGGTCATTTCGTCGCCGTCGAGTTCGACGACCGGGTTGGCTACCTTGATCTTGCCCATGCTGTACGCCTTTTTCCTTGGGGAGTCGGAGTTGCAGCGGGCCTTAGGCAAAGCCGCGCGATTGATCAATGGCTGCGTGGCGATGGGGTTTCAGCTGCTTGCGCAGCCGTTCGGCAAAAACCATCGTGCTCCCGCGAAGGCGGTAGCCCATCTTCGGACGGCGCCATCTTGTACCAGCCGGAGATGGGTCCCCGCCTTCGCGGGGAACACGCGGAACTATATTCACAACTCGATTGTCTCTTCCGAGGCGCCCCCCTAGAAAGACTGCCATGTCCACAACCATCTCTTCCAACCGCCGGCCGGCGGCATCAAGTGGCGCTGGCCGTCGGTTCATCCCGAAGGCCGCAAATTCCTGCTGATCGCGGGCATCGTCACCCTCTGTTTCTGGCTGCTCGGCTGGGAGATTCTCGGCTGGCTGATGCTGGGCGTCACCATCTGGGTCGGTTCCTTCTTTCGCGATCCGGTGCGCGTCACCCCGACGGCAAGCGACATCGTCGTCGCGCCCGCCGACGGGCTGGTCACCCAGATCGCCGAGGTCGCGCCCCCGCCCGAGATCGCCGGACCCGACGGGCTGAACGATCCGCTGATGCTGCGCGTTTCGATTTTCATGAGCGTGTTCGACGTCCATATCAACCGCACGCCGGTTGCCGGCACGCTGCGCAAACTCGTCTATATTCCGGGCAAATTCGTGAACGCCGACCTCGACAAGGCGAGCGAGGAGAATGAGCGCCAGCATTTCGTCGTCGAGCGCGCCGATGGGGTGCGGATCGGTTTCACCCAGATCGCGGGCCTGGTCGCGCGGCGCATTCTGCCCTTCGTCAGCATGGGGACCGAGCTTTCGACCGGCCAGCGCGTCGGCCTGATCCGCTTCGGCAGCCGCGTCGACGTCTATCTGCCCGCGGGTACGACGCCGCAGATCCTGCTCGGCCAGCGTGCGCTGGCGGGCGAGACGGTGATCGCGCGGCTCGGCAAGTCCGAAATCCTCGACGGCGTCGGGCAATAGGATGGCGGAGGCCGAGCAGCCTGCGGCCGACGCCGAGCGCCGCCGCATCGGGGGCATCCCGCTGCGCGCCTTTGCGCCCAACGCGATCACGCTGCTCGCGCTATGTTCGGGGCTGACCGGCGTCCGGTTCGCGATCGACGGCGACTGGCCGGCGGCAATCACGATGATCATCGTCGCCGGGGTACTCGACGGGATGGACGGGCGCATCGCGCGGCTGCTCCGCGCGCAGAGCAAGTTCGGCGCCGAGCTCGATTCGCTCTCCGACGTGATCGCCTTCGGCGTTGCGCCGGCGATGATCCTTTTCTTCTGGTCGCTCGACGAGGCGCCGAAGTTCGGCTGGACCGCGGCGCTGGCGCTCGCGGTCTGCTGCGCGCTGCGTCTTGCGCGCTTCAATTCGCGCATGGATGCCGATTTCCAGCCGCATAAGTCGGCGGGTTTCAACACCGGTATTCCCGCGCCCGCGGGGGCGGGGATGTCGTTCGTGCCCGTCTATCTGTGGCTGGTGACCGAGAACGACCTGTTCCGCCAATGGTATGTCGTGATGCCCTGGGCGCTCGGCATCGCGATGCTGATGATCTCGGCGATCCCGACCTACAGCTGGGCATCGATCCGCCTGCGGCGTTCGTGGCGCCTGTTCGCGCTGGCGGGCGTCGGGTTGTTCGGCGCGGCGCTTGTGACCGCACCCTGGCTGACGCTGCTCGGGGTCTGCGCGGTCTATGCCGCAACGCTGCCGTTCGGCATCGCGAGCTACGCGAAGGTCAGGCGGCGCGGCTGAGCTGCGGGCGGGCGGTGATCGCGCGCGAGATGTGGCGACGCGGCGCCGACGGGCGCAGCTTGATCACCGTGGCGGGACCGGGCTGCGGTGCGACATCGGCGGGGAAGGCGCCTTCGCCGGCAAGCGCCGAGAGAATGGCGTCGCCATTGGTACGGAGCATCGCGAGAATCACCGTGACGCCGAGCCCGGCGGCAAGGGCGAAGAGGAGAGCGGCAGCGACCTGAACCATTTTTTGTTCCTTTCGGCTTCGTTTCCCGCGAAACCGACCGATGTTACGGTTTCGTTGAGCATTTCGTTCCATGTTCCTGTTTTGTTCTCAAGTAAAATGCGACGAACGGAGTCACTTTGTCGCCGAAGCGAGGCTGCGTTCGGGCGGAGCGGCTTGGGGTGAAAAGCAGACGCCGCCGCCTTTCGGCATCCCGCATTGGATCGGGATATGGTCAGCGCAAGGATCAGGTGGTCATCCAAAGTTCAGGGAAGTTCAGCCTTATGCATTCCGCAATCTGGGCCTGCCGGCGTGCTGGAAGCGCGCAGCACATCCCCGCCGCGGCCAAAACCGCAAGCCGGGAAGAGACTGATTTTATCCACCAAATGAAAGAGCGGGAAGAAGGCTGGCACAGCAGGATAATGTAGGAAAGGCGTTATTTTAAGGGTGGTGTCGGTTTCGGGG
>JACDQN010000528.1 GCA_015657575.1 Sphingopyxis sp. | reverse complement strand
GACTTGCCGACTCCCGGCGACCTCGGGCCTCGCCGACGGCGGTCGGACGGCTCGAAGGGCTGGAGGGCACTCAACGTCAGCCGACCTTCACCAGCGGCCGACCGTCGTCCGCCACCCGACTCGTCGGGCCGGATCGTCGAGGCCTATGGAAGGCCCCGGAAGCTGACCGCGCGTCATTTGGCGTCGCTCGCCGCCATGACGCTGGTTTTCGCGGCGGCCCCGGTTGCGGGAAAGCCCGAGACGGCTTCGCCCCCAGGCGACGCTAATGTCTTCATCCTGCGCGACAAGGCCGAGCCGCTGCTCGTCAAGGTCGAGGTCGAAATCGACGGTTTGTTTCGCACTCGCCTGGGCAACAAGAGCTTCACGGCGGTTCGTGTCGAACCGGGGCTCAGCTTCGTGCGGATCCATTGGCCGGGTGAGGATCGTGCCGGCGATCTCGTCGCACCTTTGGTGGTCAAGGAAGGGGAACCGCTGTTCTTCGAATTGACGGGATCGGTCCAAGCGCGCGGAAGCAGCGTTGCCCGCCTGAAACTTTCGCATTTACCCGGCTTCGAGGCCCTCGACCCCGATACGGCGCCGGCGCGGATCGCCGCATGTTGCCGCTATCGCGCCGCGGAGGCGATCGATCGGGCTGCTAAGAGCGACTGACGCGGCGCGTCAGCCGGTTTTCCGTCCGAACATCCGCCGCACGCCAAACCCCGTCGGCTGTGGCGGCGGCGATGCGCCCGGTTGCGGATTGCGCGCGCGGACTTCGAAACGGCCGCCGATGCCTTCGGCCATCGCGCGCTTCGTTTCCCATTCGTCGAGCAGCTCCTGCTTTTCGCGGGCAGCCGCTGGCATCAGATCGCCCGGCGCGTTCCGGTCGTCGAAAGCCCGTTCGCGGGGAACATAATTATCCGACTGAAAGCCATATTCGCGGTACATCAACGGCTCGAGTTCATAGAGCGCGACGTCGTCGGCCGTCGCCGCGATATGACGGATGCGGTACGACAGGCTCCCGTCCTCGGGTCCGAACGTGTCGTTGTCGGGGATGACATAGCCGTTCGGCAGCGTCGCGACGCGCAGGAAGGCGAGGATCGTTTCGAAATTCGCCGCCCAGGGCAATTCGCTGGGTTCGACGCGAATCTCGCGGTCGATAAAATGCGCCGCGCCAAAGGTGCGAATGCCGGCGAGCGCCTTGCCCCCCGCCGATTCTCCGCCGCCATAGAGATAGGGATGGACATAAAGCGGTCCCGGCGCGCTGCCCTCGGCGAGCGCGTCGAACATCTCGCCGGGGATCAACTGGTCGCTCTGCGTCCAGTGCACGGCGCTCGCCGGCACCGCGTCCATCGCGAGGCGCGACAGCAGCGCGCATATCTCCAGCCGGCGAATGAATTGCGGCAGCGTCGCACCGGGCTTCCGATATCCGATCTGCGACAGCATGCGGTCGATATCGGGCGTCGACGGGATCGCGCCTTCGGACACGCCGATCAGGATGTGCGATTTGTGCCGCATCAGCCGCTCGCCCATGTCGGGGCAATAAATGCGCGTGATCGCCGAACTCATCGCGGGCTTGAACACCTCGGGATTCGCAGGCCCCGCGATATATTCGAGCGTGATCATCAGCTCGCCGCCGCCGAACAGGCGGTAAAAGACGCCGAGTTTCGCCTCGACGATATTGTAATCGAGCCCGCTGCGCGCCGCCTCGATGTGCAGAAAGCTGCGCATGATCGCTTCGAGATGGCTGACAGGGCGGTCAAAGAGCAGCGCCGACTGGATATCGTTCGGAAAGGGCATGGCAGGCTCGTGGTCGTTGGTTGGCGCCGGCTTATCGCAGAGCGGCCTTGAACTTTGGTTAATTCGTAACCGGGTGCCCGCCTCGCACTCGTCTTTAATCGAAAACGATTCGCAATAGCATAATTCTTGACCCTGATGTCGCGCGACCGTAAAGCGCCGCTATTGCGAGTCAGTCGCAATCAATAAGGGGAAGAATTTTGACACTCGACCGTTCGCCGTCCGCCACCCGCATCGCCGCAGGCACCGCGCTTGCCCTCGCGCTTGCCGCGACCGCGCAGCCGACGTTCGCGCAGGACAATGACGGCGACTATTGGGTGGCGCGCAAGAATCAGATCGTCGTGACCGCGACGCGCACCGCGGTGAAGGCGGAGGACATTCCGGTCACCGTCACCGTCAAGACCGACGAACAGATCGCCGACGAGCTTGCCACCGATATCCGCGACCTCATCCGCTTCGAACCCGGCGTCAGTGTCCAGCGCCAGCCCGCGCGCTTCGGCGCCGCGCTCGGCGCGACCGGCCGCGCGGGCAACGACAGCTTCAATATCCGCGGCATTGGCGGCAACCGCGTGCTGATCCAGGTCGACGGCGTCCGCGTCCCCGACGGTTTCAGCTTCGGCGCACAGGCGTCGGGCCGCGGCGACTATGTCGACCTTGGCCTCGTCAAGTCGGTCGAAATCCTGCGCGGCCCCTCGTCGGCGCTCTACGGCAGCGACGGGCTTGCCGGTGCGTTCAGCTTCATCACCAGCGACCCCGCCGATTTTCTGACCGGCGGCAAGTCGGTCGGCGGCCTCGTCCGCGCAAGCTACAGCAGCGCCGACAAGGAGTTCAGTGAGACCGCGATCCTCGCGGGCCGCAGCGGCGACTGGTCGCTCATGGCCGCTTATACGCGCCGCGACTTTCAGGAACTCGACAACAAGGGGACCAATCCGGGCGTCGTGCTTCCCAACCCGCTCAGCGGCACTCTGACCTCGGGCCTGGTCCCCGGGACCGGCCCGCAGCGCACGCTGCCCAATCCGCAGGACGGCAAATCGAACGCCGCGCTCGCGCGCATCGTCTATGACCCCGCAAACGGCCACAAGCTGCGCCTGACCGGCGAATATCTCGACACGCATCTCTACACCAACGGGCTCACCGGCGTGACCGCGACGCGCAACCCGCTGGGCGTCGTCACCGCCAGCATCGACCGCCTCGAAGGCTTCGACAGCGGGACACGCAAGCGCGTCTCGTTCGACTGGAGCTGGGAAGGCGAGGGGACGATCGATTTCGCGCGCGTCGCGCTCTACTGGCAGGACGGCGATGACCGGCAATATACCGAGGAAGACCGCACCCCGGCGGTCGACCGCACGCGCCTCAACACGTTTGAGAATCGCGTGATCGGCGCCTCGGCCGACGCGCGCGCCGATTTCTCGACCGGGGCGATCACGCACCGCATCGTTTTCGGCGGCGACATCAGCAAGACGCGCCAGCGCGGCCTGCGCGACGGCACGGTGCCGCCGTTCGGCGAAATCTTCCCGACGCGCGCCTTCCCGACGACCGATTTCACCCGCGCCGGCTTGTTCATCGGCGACGAGATCGGCATCGCGGACGGCCGCCTGCTGCTCTATCCGGCGCTGCGCTTCGACTGGTACGACCTGTCGCCCGACAACGACCCGCTGCTGCCGACCTTTGCCGGGGCCAAGCAGGACGGTTCGCGCGTGTCGCCCAAATTCGGGGCGGTGTGGAAAATCACCGACGAGGTCCGCCTGTTCGCCAATTATGCGACGGGCTTCAAGGCGCCCGAGCCGGGACAGGTGAACCAGTTCTTCTCGAACGTCGCGTCGGGCTACACGTCGATCCCGAACCCCGACCTCGGCCCCGAGCGCAGCGAAAGCTTCGAGGGTGGTCTGCGCTTCTCGAGTGACGCCGTCAGCCTCGACCTCACCGCGTTCACGGCGCGTTACAGGGACTTTATCAGCCAGGAAGTGGTGGGCGGCAGCTTCACCCCCGCCGATCCGGCCATCTATCAATTCGTGAATCTCGATCGTGTTCGCGTCAAAGGCGCCGAGGCACGGTTCGAGGGGCGGGCGTCCTCCGGCCTCTATGCGACGCTCGCCCTATCCTATGCCACCGCCACGCAGACCGGGCTCGGGCTCGAACGCGTGCCGCTGCAGTCGGTCGATCCGCTCAAGCTCGTGGCGGGGGTCGGCTATCGCGCCGCCGACGGGCGGTTCGGCGGACAGGTCATCATGACCCACAGCGGACGCAAGGAACTGTCGCGCACCGTGGGCGTCGACGATCTCGGGCGTCCGACCACGGTTTGCAGCGGGTCGGTCTGCTATCGTCCGGAGGCGTTCACGATCCTCGATGCGACCGCTTTCGTCCGCGTGATGGACGCGCTGACGCTGCGCGCCGGCGTCTTCAACATCCTCGACAAGAAATACAGCTGGTGGAGCGACGTCCGCGGCCTCGCGGCGACCTCGACGATCACCGACGCCTACACCCAGCCCGGCCGCAACGCGAGCGTGTCGCTGAGCTTCCGCTTCTAAACAGAACAGAAGGACTGCCACGATGAACATCTACCGAAAAATCGCCGCCGGCCTGCTGCTGGCCACCGCCGCGCTGCCCGTCGCCGCGCTCGCGCACCCGCCGATCGCCGCCAACGCGGCGGCGGCCAATTTCGAGCAGGACCGCGCCGACATCCTCGCGATGGCGGGCAACTACCGCGTCAGCTTCAACATGCAGGAATCGACGCGCTGGGACCCGAATTACGAGATACTCGAACCCAAGCGGTCGGGCGGCAACGAGGTCGTGCGCGTGATCGAGGATACCGGCCGCAAGATCGTGCTGCAGCACATGCTTGTCATCACCGGCGACGACGACAGGAGCATGATCATCAAGCATTGGCGCCAGGACTGGGAATATGAACCCGCCAAGGTTCTGGTCTATTCGGATCGCAATCAGTGGACGTGGGAAGATGTGCCCGAACGCATGCGCACCGGTCGCTGGTCGCAGACCGTCTATCAGGTCGACGACAGCCCGCGTTACGGCGGTTGGGGTCAGTTCGAAACGCAGGGCGGCATCCGCCGCTGGCGATCGAGCTGGACGTGGCGCCCGCTCGCGCGCCGCGACGCGGTGCGCAATCCCGTCTATGACCGCTATCTCTCGATCAACCGCCACCAGCCCTCGCCC
Source organism: Sphingopyxis sp. (assembly GCA_015657575.1). Taxonomy (GTDB): domain Bacteria; phylum Pseudomonadota; class Alphaproteobacteria; order Sphingomonadales; family Sphingomonadaceae; genus Sphingopyxis. The sequence goes on along the minus strand of JACDQN010000528.1, from coordinate 1,495 downwards.
GACGGCTGGGTCCACTGGCAGGACAATACGAAGATGGGGACGAAGGATGGCAAGCTGGTGCCGATCGTCCAGGAATATGTCCTCAACACCTATATCAAATACGACCAGTATGACGTGAAGGCCGCCGACGATTATTGGGCGGCGACGAAGGACTATTGGGCCGCGGTGCGCGCAGAATGGGACCGCGTCGCTTTGGCCAAGGGCGGCATCGCGATTCAGGAGGAAGCGCAGACCGGTACCGTGATCAGCGGCCGCCTGCTCGAAATGGCCGACGAGATCCAGGAAAAGAAGCTGACCACGACGAAGGCGATCGCCGAGGCAAAGAAGCTCATCGAAACCAACACGCGCAAGCTCTGACCGACTTCACCATGTGAAGCCCGAACTGGGGCGGCCGTGACGGGCCGCCCCTTTTTACCAGCGATCGGTACCAGACAGGGCAGGGCCTTTTCCCACCACCTGATTGGGCTCACCCCGCGGACAAAACCCGTAGTCCGCTCTATCGAAGCGTTGGAACCGGGACGGCCATCCGGGGAGGCATTCGAAGTTTGATCTGTCGTCTCCGTCAACGATGGCCAATGACAGCCCATGAATCCGCGCTTCGCCGATCAGGCAGTTTATTTTCGCGCGCGGCGTTTTCTCGAGATCGACGAAAGTCGATCCGGCATGATCGGGAACCGCCAGATCGACGGTAAACTGATCAATGCCGCAGTGCCTTGCCAAGCGCGGGCTAATAGGTCCGTCTTCGTCTCTATGCTTTGGTGCGAGGATATAGTCGAAGTTGTCGTCGACGATCCGCAAGTGTAGTGGCTTCGGCTTTTCGTCGAACCAGATGCTGGCGATGGCGGCGCCGGCTAGACCAAGCGCCGCCCCGATCGCTACTCCGATCAATAATGTCCGGCGCACACCTATTTCCGCGTTGCGCCGTCGACACTCCAGATGCCCGCACCGCGTGTCGCGATGAACAGGAAGATGAAGCAATAGAGCGCGATCGTCTCGCCGCTGTTGGCGATCGGGTAGAGACCCGTGCTGCCGTGGGCCACCCAATAGCCGACCGCCGACATGCCGCTCGCGATAAAGGCGGCAGGGCGGGTAAAGAGGCCGATGATGATCAGGCCGCCCGCAACAAGCTCGATCGCACCCGCCGCATAGAGCATCGGGTTGAGCGGGTAGGGGAAAGCGGTCGGGAAGCCGAAGAATTTCTGTACGCCATGGGCGAGAAACAAGAGGCCCGCGACGATGCGGAGCAGCGCATAGGCCTGTTCGCCGAAACCATCGAGAAATTTCATGATTGATCCCCCATAAGCCGAAGAGGGGGCGATGCTAGGCGAGCATCGCGGCGGGGAAAAGCGCCTTATCCGAAACAATATATTTCCTGGTGCGGTGGGGCGATGACGATGGCGGCTTTGGGGTGGGGAGCGGACGTTAAGATCCTCCCTGTGGCGAAGCCATGGGGAGGGGGACCGCCGCCGCAGGCGGTGGTGGAGGGGCGGCAACG
>JACDQN010000527.1 GCA_015657575.1 Sphingopyxis sp. | reverse complement strand
GGCTATTCCTCGCTCGGCTATCTGCAGTCGGCGCCCTTCGACAAGATCAAGATCGACCAGAGCTTCGTGCGCGGGGCGACGGTGCAAGGGTCGCGCAACGGCGCGATCATCGCGGCGATCGTTGCGCTCGCCGAGGCGCTCGAGATGGAAACGACCGCCGAGGGCATCGAATCGCTCGACCAGCTCGAACTGATCCGCAAGCTCAACGTCAGCCATGTGCAGGGTTATGTGTACAGCAAGCCCGTGCCGGGCGGCGAACTGGTCGAACAGACCGAGGCGGGGTCGTGGACGATCAAGCCCACGGGTCCGGCGCGTCAGCGCAACGATCGCGTGTCGCTGTTCCGTAAGGTCGGCGCGGTGCACGACAATCACCGCTACAATGTCGTCATCCGCAACTTGTCGGCAACCGGCGCCTTTATCGAGGGTATCATCGACGTGCCGATCGGGACGCGCTTCGTGATCGATTTCGGCGAGGGGCAGCTTGTTACCGCGACCGTGCGCCGCTCGATGAAGCATCAGCAGGGCGTCGAATTCGAACAGTCGCTTGTCAGCGACGGCAACGGCGGGCTCTGCACGCGCCACCGCGTATCGCCCTATCTGATCGCGGCGGCGGCGCAGCAGACGAGCGCGCTCGCGTTGCCGTCTTTCACGACGACGAGCGATTGGAAGGCCGCCTGACGGCGGAACCGCTTTTGCCGTGATTCGTATTGCCTCCGACCGCCCAAGGACGGAGACCGATATGACCCAGACCAAGATTTTCGCCAGGCTAAAGGCCGACCACGATCGCCATCGCGACCTGCTGGACCGCATCGACAAGACGCATGGCGACAGCGACGAGCGCCGCGATCTGTTCGAGGCGTTTCGCGTCGAGGTGACCGCGCATGCGGCGTCGGAAGAAATGTCGCTCTATGCAACGATGCTCGGCAAACCCGATCTGCGCGACGAGGCGCAGCACAGCGTCGCCGAGCACAAGGAAATCGAAGATTTCCTCACTGAATTATACGAGATGGATTTCGGCTCGACGGGCTGGCTGACGCGCTTTCGCACGATGAAGGAGCGCTACCTCCACCATATCGACGAGGAAGAGGAAGAGATGTTCCCCGAAGCGGAGGAAGGCCTGTCGGAGGCGAAGAAGAAGGAACTCGCGGCGATCTTCGACAAGCAGAAGCCGAAGGAAAAGGCCAAGGCCGCGGCGGAGGAGCCGTCGAGCGAGGAAGCGAAGGAATAGGGGGCCGGTAGTCGTTTCTCTGCCCGGCTTTTGCCGGGGATGACGAAGTGGAGTAGGTCAACGGCAGCTCGCCACCCCAATGCGACCTCGTTTCGACCGCCCGCTATCGCCCCACCTCGACTTTTGCCGTCACCGCCGCCATAGGCGCGCGCCATGACCGACAGATTCGCTTTTCAGGTCGCCGCGACCGACGGCGCTGCGCGCACCGGCGTCATCAAGATGCTGCGGGGCGAAATCCGCACCCCCCGCCTTCATGCCCGTCGGCACCGCCGCGACGGTAAAGGCGATGCGTCCGGCCGAGGTGCGGGCGACGGGCGCCGATATCATCCTCGGCAATACCTATCATCTGATGCTCCGCCCCGGCGCCGAACGCATGGCCCGGCTGGGGGGGCTTCATAATTTCATGGGCTGGGACCGGCCGATCCTGACCGACAGCGGCGGCTATCAGGTGATGAGCCTGTCGGCGCTGACCAGGCAAAGCGAAGAGGGCGTTGCGTTCAAAAGCCATCTCGACGGCTCGCGCCACATGCTCACGCCCGAACGCTCGATGGAAATCCAGCGGCTGCTCGGCAGCGATATCGTGATGGCGTTCGACGAATGTCCGCCGAATGGCGTCGATGCGAAGCGCGCCGCTGCGAGCATGGAGCGCTCGATGCGCTGGGCTGCGCGCAGCCGTGCGGGGTTCGACGCCGGCGAGGAGCATGCGGCCCGCTCGGCGCTGTTCGGTATCCAGCAAGGCTCGCTCGACGAGAAGCTCCGCGCGCGCTCGGCCGCTGCACTGACCGATATCGGTTTCGACGGCTATGCGATCGGCGGACTTGCGGTGGGCGAGGGGCAGGAGGCGATGTTCGGCGTCCTCGACTATGCACCGGGTCAGCTTCCCGCCGACAAGCCGCGCTATCTGATGGGCGTTGGCAAGCCCGATGACCTTGTCGGCGCCGTCGCGCGCGGGGTCGACATGTTCGATTGCGTGCTACCGACGCGTTCGGGGCGCAACGGGCAGGCGTTTACTTGGGACGGGCCGGTCAACATCCGCAACGCCAAGCATGCGGAAGATATGGGGCCGCTGGATCCGTCGTGCGACTGCCCCGTCTGCACGACCTGGTCGCGCGCCTATCTCCACCATCTCGTCCGCGCCGGCGAGATGCTCGGCGCGATGCTGATGACGCAGCACAATCTGCATTTCTATCAAACGTTGATGCAGGGGATGCGCGGTGCGATCGCCGCCGGATCCTTCGCGAGCTTTCAGAGCGATTTCGAGGCGCGCTACAAGCGCTGATCAGCTGAGCTTGTTCAGCAAATCCAGCATCGATTGCGGAATCGATTCATCGACGGCAGAATCATAGGCTCGGCGCAGCGCGCCGTTGACGTCCTGCACCTTCTTGGGAATTTTCTTATCGCCGTCTTTCCCGGCCGTCTTTCGTGGCGACGAACCGGTTTCAGATGACATTATCGACGCATCCGCTGCTCATGGGCCCCTGTGCTAACCGCGCGTAAACCAAACTGCAATGGCGGTTTGTTCCTTCCCTATGAAACCATTTTCCGGCTAAATCGTTCCCGTCTGGTGAAATTATCCCGGGCGCAGGGGTGTTTTTGCTGTGCGCGCGCGGATTTTGGTCGATTTTTCGGGGCAGGCGCCAGCCTGCATCAGGAGGTTTTATATGGCATTGGGTCAGGCAATCGCGCCGCATCTTCCTTATTTGCGGCGCTACGGCCGGGCGATTTCGGGTAGCCAGCAAAGCGGCGACGCGCTCGTTGCGCGGCTGCTCGAAACGCTGGTCGCGCATCCCGATGCCGTCGATACGCGCAGCGACCTGCGCATCCAGCTCTACCGCATGGTCCACGACAATTTCGGCCTCGTCGCCGAACAGGCGGCGGCTGAAGAGGCCAAGGCGACCGACATTGCGATCGCCGACGCGCGGCTGCGCCGCATTCCATCGCTCGCGCGCCAGGCGTTGCTGCTCACCGCGGTCGAAGGCTTCAGCGCCGAGGATGCCGGACGCATCATCGGCCGCGATGCCGACGCGGTGCAGGGGCTGATCGCCGAGGCGACCGACGAGATCGACCGCCAGACGCGCGCGCGCATTCTGATCATCGAGGATGAACCGATCATCGCGATGGACATCGAAATGATCGTCCGCGACTTGGGGCATGAAGTCGTTGGCGTTGCGACCACCCACAGCGAAGCGGTCGCCGAGGCGCAGAAGCATCAGCCGGGCCTCGTCCTTGCCGATATTCAGCTCGCCGACAACAGCTCGGGGATCGAGGCGGTGCAGGAAATCCTGACCGACCTGTCGGTGCCCGTCATCTTCATTACCGCCTTCCCCGAACGGCTGCTGACCGGCGACCGGCCCGAGCCGGCCTTCCTGCTCACCAAGCCGTACCAGCCCGCGACGCTGCGCGCCGCGATCTCGCAGGTGCTGTTCTTCGACCAGTCGACCGTCCCGGCCTGATTTCTCGACCGTCATTGCTTCGCTTCGCTCGCAATGGCGTGTTGGGGTTGCTCCGTCCGCGGGAGCGGGCGATAGCAAGAGCCGATGAGTGTTTCGGATACTTCCGCGCGCCAGTCGGCGCTCGACCGCCTGACCGCCAACGCGCCTTTCCTCGCGCGGCTGGCCGAACTGAACCTCGACGATGTCACGACCTTTCTGAACGAGGGCACTGACGCTGCGTTGGCGCGCGTCGTGCCGCCCGCGGTCGACGACGATATCATGCGTACGCTGCGCTTATGGCGCGGGCGAATGGCGCTGCTCCTCGCGCTCGGCGACCTGTCGGGTGAGCATGGTGTCGCCACGACAACGCGCCTGCTCTCGGATTTCGCCGACAAAGCGTGCGATGCCGCGCTTGCCGCCGCCTTCGCCGAACGCGTACCGGACGAGCAACCGCGCGGGCTGTCGGTGATCGCGCTCGGCAAGCTCGGCAGCCACGAACTCAACTATTCGTCGGATATCGACCCGATCCTGATCTTCGATCCCGAAACGCTGCCGCGCCGCTCGCGCGACGATCCCGACGAGGCGGCAGTACGGATCGCCAGGCGGATGGTCGAGATATTGTCGGCGCGCACCGGCGACGGCCATGTGCTGCGTGTCGATCTTCGTCTTCGGCCGCATCCGGAGGTGACGCCGATCGTGTTGCCTGAAAGCGCGGCGATCTCTTATTATGAATCCGAGGCGCTGGCGTGGGAACAGGCGGCCTTCATTCGTTCGCGGGCTTCGGCAGGCGACCGCGCGCTCGGGCAGGGCTTCCTGAACGCGATCCAGCCCTTCATCTGGCGCCGCAGCCTCGATTTCCGCCAGCTCCGCGAAATCGGCGCGATGAGCGACCGCATTCGCGACCATTTTGCGCAGGGCCAGGCGTTCGGGCCGGCTATGATCTCAAGCGCGGGCGCGGCGGCATCCGCGAGATCGAGTTTTTCGCGCAGGTGCACCAGCTTATCTATGGCGGGCGCGACCCGTCGCTGCGCGTCCCCGCGACGGTCGATGCGCTAGCGGCGCTCGCCGATGCCGGGCGCATCGAGCGCGCCGACGCCGAACGGCTTTCGGATCATTATGCCACGCTGCGCCGGATCGAACACCGGCTGCAGATGATCGAGGATCAGCAAACGCACGGCCTGCCGATCCAGCCCGCCGCACTCGATGGGGTCGCGCGGCTGGACGGCGAGCCCGATGGCGCCGCGCTGCTCGCGCTGCTTCAACCCGTCGCGGCCGAGGTCGGTGCCTGTTACGATCGCATCGTCGCCGAGCGCGCCGTCGCGCCCGGCCTGCCGCGCGACGAGGGCGAACTGGCGGGGCAGTTGATGGCCGCTGGGTTCGAGCCGCCCGACGCGGCGCTGCGCACGATCGCCGAATGGCGCGGCGGCAAGCTGCGCGCGCTGCGCAGCCCCGCCGCGCTCGAAGCGCTCGAAACCGCGCTGCCCGAACTGGTGCGCGCGCTCGGCGCGGCGCCCGACCCCGACGCGGCGCTCACCCGCTTCGACAAGCTGGTCGCGGGACTGCCGAGCGCGATCAATTTCTTCCACCTGCTCGCCGCGCAGCCCGCGCTCGCAAAGATCGCGACGCGCATCCTCTGGCTCGCGCCGACGCTCGCCGAGGCGCTCGGTGCGCGCGTCGAGCTGATCGAGGGACTGATCGACAAGCGTGCCTTCGATGCACCGGCGCGCAAGAGCGAACTGATCGCCGAATGGGCGCCGGGGCTCGCCGGGCTCGACTATGAACGGCTGCTCGATCGCGTCCGCGACCGGGTGGGCGAGCGGCGTTTTGCCTATGGCGTCCAGCTGATCGCCGGATCGACCGACCCGCTTGCGATCGCTTGCGGCTATTCCGAACTGGCGGAGGCCGCGCTGCAGGTGCTTGCCGACGCGACCATCGCCGAATTCGTCGCGGCGCACGGGCGGATAGCCGACAGCGAACTTGTCGTCCTCGCGCTTGGGCGGCTGGGCGGACGTGCGCTGACGCACGCGTCCGACCTCGACCTCATCTATCTTTTCACGGGCGATCATCTCGCCGAATCGGACGGCCCGCGCCCGCTCGGTGCGACCACCTATTACAACCGCCTCGCGCAGCGCGTCACCGCGGCGATGTCGGTGCCCACTGCGGCGGGCAAGCTTTATGACGTCGACACGCGCCTCCGTCCGCAGGGGGCGCAGGGCCCGCTTGTCGTCACGCTCGACAGCTTCGAACGCTATCAGCGCGAGGAGGCGTGGACGTGGGAGCATATGGCGCTGCTCCGTGCGCGCCCGGTCTATGGCTCCGACCGGACCAGGACGGAGGTCCAGCGCGTCATCGATGCTTTGCTCGCTGCGCCGCGCGATCGCGCGAAACTGGCGCAGGATGCCGCCGAAATGCGCGACAAGATCGCCGCGCACAAGCCGCCGCAGGGCTCGCTCGACATCAAGGGCGGGCCGGGCGGGCTCGTCGATCTCGAATTCGCGATGCAGGTCACCCAATTGGCGAGCGGCCGGTGTCATGACCCGAACATCGGCTCGGCGCTCGCCTGCCTGCGCGTCGAGGGGCTCGCGCCGGCGGAAATATGCGACGCGCACGGCCTGCTCGCACGGATGCTGGTGATGCTGCGTCTTGCTGCGCCCGAAGGCGAGCCCGCGACCGCCGCCGCGCGCCAGCTCGTCGCGAGCGCGTGCGGCGAGCCCGGCTGGCCGCAACTGCTTGCCGCGCACGACGCGGCGCGGCAGGAGATCGCGAACTGGTGGGCCTCGATTCGCCCCGCAGAGCAGGAGACCAAGCCATGACCCTCGCCATCGGCGACGCCATTCCGACCGTGAAATTGCTCGACGCAGACGGCGCCGCAATCGACCTCGCCGCGCTGAAGGGCGCGCCGCTCGTCGTCTATTTCTATCCCAAGGCCGACACGCCGGGCTGTACGACCGAAGCGCAGGATTTCACTCGCCTCGCCCCCGAATTCGCGCATCTGAATGCACAGGTGCTGGCGGTTTCGCGCGACGCACCGGCGAAACTCTGCAAATTCCGCGACAAATATGGCCTGACCGTCCGCCTCGCCTCCGACGAGGACGGGGTCGTTTGCGAAGCCTTCGGAACATGGGTCGAGAAGCAGAATTACGGCCGCACCTATATGGGGATCGAGCGGTCGACCTTTCTTTTCGGTGCCGACGGCAAGCTCGCGAAGGAATGGCGCAAAGTGCGTGTGAAAGGCCATGCCGAGGCCGTGCTGGAGGCCGCGAAGGCCCTGTAATGCAAACGCTGGGCGAAGCCGCGCGCGCAGTCCTGTTGACGCCGGACCCGCACGACAAGCGCCGTGCGGCGCGCCATCTCGCGCGAAGCTGGCGGCGCGGCGATATCGCGCACTGCTGCGATGTGCCGATGCCCGACAGGCCCGCCTGGCCCGTCAAACCCGAACTGCTCGCGCCGAATCAGATGCCGCGCCGCCGCAAGGGCGGGTCGGAGCGCGCACGGATCGCGATGCTCCACGCGCTGGCGCATATCGAATTTGTCGCGATCGACCTTGCGGTCGATCTGGTTGGCCGCTTCGGCGGCGAATTTCCGCGCCGGTTCGTCGACGACTGGATCGGCGTTGCCGCCGACGAAGCGATGCATTTCGCGCTGCTCGACCGGCGCCTGCGTCAGCTCGGCAGCTGTTATGGCGCGCTGCCGGCACATGCCGGATTGTGGGAATCCGCTGCGCTCACCGCCGACGACGCGCTGGCGCGCCTCGCGATCGTGCCGATGGTGCTCGAAGCGCGCGGACTCGACGTCACGCCCGCGACGGTCGAGCGTTTCCGCCATGCCGGCGACGAGCCGTCGGCGAAGATTTTATCGCGTATTTACAAAGACGAAATTCGCCATGTGAGCGCGGGCACAATCTGGTTTGGATGGATGTGCGACGAACGGGGATTCAACATCGTCGAAACGTGGCAAAAGCTCGTAAAATCGCGATTCCGCGGAGCGCTGAAGCCACCGTTCAACGACTCGCGCGCCGTGATGCCGGTTTAACGCAAGAATTCTACGCTGTTATTGCTTCGTAAGGTTTCGAACAGCACACAGGCTTCCGCGGGGGATGAGCAATCATCCAAACCTAAAAGCACCGGCGCCAAAGCCCTTATGCGACTTTGGCGACATGGCAAATGCGGGGTCGTTGTTTTGACTAACACTTTTCTGGCGCAGAAGTTGCACCAAGTCGCAATTCTATGCGCCGCAGCATGTTTCGGACTGGCCACGCCGGCCGTCCACGCCGCTGAAACCAGCGCCGACGCTGGCATTATCGCTCCCGACGATCCCGATGACGACAGCTTCCCTGCCGGCACCGTTCCGGCCGGCGAAGACAGCGAAGCGCGCGCGATCTTCCAGGCGTGGAAGCGCCTCGACACCGGTCTTGCCGCCAGCATCGGCGTCGCGGTGCCGTCGCGCCGCCCGATCGAGCAGATGTCGCTTTCCTCGTCCTACGGCATGCGCGTCCACCCGGTGACGGGCAAGCTTGCGCGCCACAACGGCATCGACATTCCGGCGCCGCACGGTACCCCGATCTACGCGACCGCCGACGGCATCGTCGGCCGCGCACAGCGCCTTGGCGGCTATGGCAATTATGTCGAGGTCGAACATGGCAACGCCATCCAGACCCGCTACGGCCACATGTCCTCGTACATCGTAACCCCCGGGCAGTCGGTGAAGAAGGGCCAGGTCCTGGGCTATGTCGGCTCGACCGGCCGTTCGACGGGCAACCACCTCCATTATGAAGTCCGTATCGAGGGCGCGCCGGTCAATCCGATGCCCTTCGTTCGCTCGGACCAGATGGCGATCGCCGCGATTACGGGCAAAAATGTCGCGATGGGCGGTCCCGAATAAGACAAGTTTTTTGGGTCGGAGAGGAGGGGCGCCCTGCGGCTGAAGCCGGGGCGCCCTTTTCTTTTGCCCAGGCGCCCCCTATCTTGCCGCCATGGCCACGCAGATTTCCGACATCGCCCTGTCTCCCGCCGCCGCAGCGCGCGTCCGCTGGATCGCGAACCGCAAGGGCGAGGCCGATGCGGCGCTGCGCCTCGCGGTCGATGGCGGCGGTTGTTCGGGTTTCACCTATCGCTTCGGCCTCGCCGACAGCATCGACGCGGATGATATCGTCACCGAAACCGACGGGGTGAAGCTGGTGGTCGATTCGATCAGCATCGATCTCGTCCGCGGCTGCGTCGTCGATTTCGTCGATTCGCTCGGCGGCTCGTCGTTCAAGGTCGAAAATCCCAACGCGGCCTCGGGCTGCGGCTGCGGCTCCAGCTTCGCGATCTAGGTCCAACGCTTTTTCCGTTCGTGCTGAGCTTGTCGAAGCACCCTCCTTCTCTTAGGCAGAAGGAAAGAGCGGCCCTTCGACAAGCTCAGGGCGAACGGAAAGAGATGTGAGCCCGTGACCCTGAAAATCGCGACCTTCAACATCAACGGGATCAAGGCCCGTCTGCCGCGCTCGTCGAATGGCTCGGAGGAAACGCAGCCCGGATATCGCCTGCTGCAGGAACTGAAATCAAGCGACGAGACGATGCCGACCAAGGAGATCGAGGCGGCAGGTTACGGTTTCCTCTATCATGGGCAAAAGGGCTTCAACGGCGTCGCGATCCTCGCCAAGGGTACGCAGCCGGTCGAGATCCAGCGCGGCCTTGCGGGCGAGGCGGAGGATGAGCAGTCGCGCTATCTGGAGGCCGATGTGCATGGCGTGCGCGTCGGCTGCATCTATCTTCCCAACGGCAATCCCCAACCGGGACCGAAATTCGATTACAAGCTGCGCTGGATGGCGCGGCTGCGCGAGCGAGCGAAATTCCTCCTCGCGAGTGAAATTCCGACCGTCCTGACCGGCGACTATAACGTGATCCCGCACGACGACGATGTGTGGGACCCGCGCGCGATGGCGACCGACGCGCTGATGCAGCCCGAATCGCGCGACGCTTGGTTCCGCCTGCTCGGCGACGGCTGGACCGACGCGATCCGCAGCCGCCATCCGGTGGGCGGCGTCTGGACTTTCTGGGATTATCAGGCGGGCGGCTGGCAGCGCGATCACGGTTTCCGCATCGACCATCTGCTGCTCAGCCCCGCGCTCGCCGACCGGCTGGTCGACGCCGGCGTCGACAAGGATCATCGCGGCCGAGAAAAGGCCAGCGACCATGCGCCGACCTGGGCGGTGCTCGCGTAAAATTCTTCCGCTGACGTGGAATGCGGCACCGGCCCGCTCTGCTTCGGCTAGCCGAAGCAGCAACTACGCATCTGGATACAGCGTTGCCATCACCCGTTTCGGGTCGAGCGCATAATGATGCGCGACCGCGCCCGCGATCACGCTTTCGAGGCTGCGCGTCGGCTTGAGGTCGCGGCCCTCGAAACGCGCCGCCGGTGACAGGCCGGGCCAGTCGGCCGACACCTTGCCGCCCGCCTCCAGCCCGCCGCCGAGGAAGATTGCGGTCGACGCGGTGCCATGGTCGGTGCCGCCGGTGCCGTTGACCTCGACCGTCCGTCCGAACTCGGTCGCGACGATGACGAGCGTATCTTTCCAGGCAGGCCCGAGCCCCGTCTGCAGCGCGCCGATCAGCTGATCGAGCCCGCGCAGCTGCGCCGCGAGGCGCCCGCGTTGGCCGCTGTGCGTGTCCCAGCCGCCCGTTTCGACCATCATCACGCGCGCGCCGTCGGCGGGAACCATCAGCGAGGCAGCGAGCTTGCCGAGTTCGGCGCCGTTGCGGCCGTTGTTGCCGCCGATGTCGCTCGCCAGTTCCTGCGTCTTTACCGCACTGTCCCACAGCGGATGGAGCAGTGGGTCGTTCTGATAGAGCGACGTCAGCCGCGCGATCAGATCGGCGTCGGCCTGCGGCAGGCGGCTGGGCGCATAAGTGCTGACAGGGACGGCCCCGCGCAGCGCGAGCGGCACGGCGGGCGCGATCGCCAGCGCGTCGCGCTCGGTCGCGGGGAGCAGCGTCAGCAGCCGCCCGACCCACCCATCGTCGCGCCCATAGGGCCGCGACCCGCCGCCCTCGAGCATATTCTGCCCGTCGAAATGCGAGCGGTCGCGATACGCCGTCGCCACCGCATGCGCGAAATGCGCCTGCTTCGCGCCATAAAGGCTTGCGCCGGTCGCGAGCGCCGGATGCAGCGTGAACATGCCGTCGAGCTTCGCGCCGCCTGCCGTCTCGTCGGCGAGCGAACGGCGCGCTGCGGCAAAGGCCGGATCGCCCGTCGGCGCAAGCACCGCCAGCCCGTCGGCAGCACCGCGCTGGATCACGAAGACAAGCCGTTTCGGCGTCCCCGCGGCGGCATAGGCGAAATTCGGCATCGCGCCCGCGGCAGCAACACCAAGGCTCGACAGGATGATGGAGCGGCGTGAGAGAATCATCGTCTATCTCCGCAGAAAGGCCGGGGTCGCGAACAGCATGGCCAGCCCCTGTCCGGGGCTGTCGGCGCGGGCGATCGCCTGGCTCGTTTCGGGGGTGAGCGCGTCGGCGAGCACGAGCGGGGCGAGCTGGCGGGCGTCGGCGCGGTCGCCGATCCGCGCCGCGACGCGGCTCGCCAGCTCGACGCGCTGCATCAGCCCCGCCGATCCTGCCCAGGTGGCGACGACATCGTCATAACCTTTGGGCGATCCCGGCCGCCAGATCGGCTGGCCGAGCTGGGTGAAGAGCGCAGGAATATTCTGCCGCTCGCCAAAGGCGGGGAGCTTGAGCGCGCGCATCATCGACACGGTCCAGTCCCACGGCGATTTGAACATCGTCGGCGCGGCTTCCCAGGGCTCGGGTGAGGCAATGAGCGTGCGATAGAGCGACGGCAGATCGCCGCCGCTCGTCTGGAAATCGCCCGCGAGCCGGCCGACGAGCGCGGGGGGAGGGGTGTCGCCGGTGAAATGACGCGCGAGCTTGGTCGCGACATGCCGCGCCGTCGCCGGGTGCACGGCCAGGTCGCGGAGCACCGCTTCGCCCTGTTTGGCGCCGCGCTGATCATAGCGTTTGCCGAGGATCGTTTGCGTGCCGGGTTCGTGCAGCGGCTCGATAAACACCGTATCGCCCGGCCGTGCATCTTCGGGCATCAGCCGCTGGCCGGGGCCGCGCCCGAGCCCCGCGACCGTCAGGCCGGTGAGCGCTTTGGCAAAACTCGTAACGTCGGCCTGCGTATAGCCGGTGCGCACGCCCAGCGTGTGCAGCTCCAATATCTCGCGCGCCAGATTTTCGTTGAGCCCCGGTGCCTGCCGGTTGCCGCGATTCCGAACGCGCGTCGCAAAGGCGCTGTCGGGGCCGAAGCTTTGGGCCTGGTCGAGATAGAGCAGCATCGCGGGGTGCCGCACGGCAGCGATCAGCAAGTCCGAAAACTTGCCCATGATGTGGGGGCGGATCGCCTCGAATTCATAATTGCCGGCAAAGCCGATCACCGTCTGCTTGTCCGCCGACACCGCAAAATGATTGGCCCAGAAATGGACGAGCCGCTCGGGAAAGGGGGTGGGGGAGGCAACCGCGGTCGCCAGCCGCGCGGCACTGGCATCGACATAGTGACGGCGGATTTCGGAGCGCGACAGACGGCGCAATTCGGGGTCCATGCCCTTTTCGGCGTCGCTCATCGGCATATCGGCGGCCTCGCGCCGCATCGCCTGTCGCTCTTCCCGATAGTCGACATAAGCGGTCGCGATCGCATCGCGGCTAGCGAGTCCCGCAATCAAAGTGGGTGCCGGATCATATTCGCCGAGCTGGCGGGTCAACCAGCCTTTTGCATCGCTGATCGCCGGATCGTCCCAGCGGCGGCCGAGGCCGAAACGGTTCGCGGCAAGATAATGGACTGCCATGGCAAAGCCTTTCCATTCCCCGAACGCACAATGGGCCGGATTTGTCGCAAAGCTGTGCCAGATTTCAGAGCGGTTTGTCGTAGATCTGGTACACGCGGTTCACCGTCGCGTTGATCGCGTCAGCAACCGCATTCATCCCCTGATTGTCGTCGAGCACCCAGCCGATATCGCCTTGCGTGGCCCCGAATTTGGTGACGCCGTCGCGGCGGATATATTCGATCATCATGAAGGCGAGCGTGCTCGCCATGCGGCTGTTCTGCAATTTCCCGACCACGCCCATCAGCGGCACGCGCAGCCGCTTGCTCTGGGGTTTACGCAGCCACCAGAGCAGTTTCGCCCAGTTGAAGGGCAGGAGCGATCCGTCCATGTCGATCAGCAGCTGATTGATATCGGGCAGCACGATCATGAAGGCGACCGGCTCGCCATCGAGTTCGGCGACGCGGATCAGATCCTCGAAGACGATGTCCTTCAATTTCTTGCCGACATAGGCGATCTCGCTGTCGGTCAGCGGGACGAAGCCCCAATTGCCCGACCAGGCATCGTTGAGGATGCCCATGATCAGCGCTGCTTCGGCATCGAACTTCTTCTTGTCGACGCGGCGGATGCGGATGCGCTCATTCTTCTCGCCCGCCGCGACGATGCGGTTCACCAGCGGCGGAAAGCCGTCGACGATCTCGACCGCGAAATTCTTGAGCTGCTTGACGGGGCGGTAGCCCGCGCCTTCGATCCAGCCTTGATAAAGCGCGCTATTGTGCCCGAGCATGATCGTCGGCGGTTCGTCGAACCCCTCGACCAGCAACCCAGGTTCGTCCCAGATCGAAATCGACAGGGGGCCGAGCGCGCGTGTCATGCCCTGACCGCGCAGCCAGTCCTCGGCGGCGCCGATCAGCGCGGCCGCGACGGCACCATCCTCGGCTTCCAGCAGGCCCCAGTTGCCGGTGCCCGGCCCCATGCCCTGCTCGACAGGCTGGGCGAGCGCAAGCTCGTCGATATGCGCCGAAATGCGTCCGATCGTGCGCCCGTCGCGCCGCGCGAGGAAATATTGTGCCTTGCCATGTTCGAACCAGGGATTCTTGCCGGGGGTCAGCAGGCCGTAAACCTCGCCCTTCAACGGCGGAACCCACGCCGGGTCGCCGCGATTGAGGCGATAGGCGAGTTCGACGAACTCGCGCAGGTCGTTCTTGTCCTTGACCGGGTGGATGGTGATCGGGCCGTCCGAATGTCCGCTCATACTGGTTTCCTGAAAGCGATATCCTATATTATTGGCGACGCATTAGGGCATAGATGGGGCGCTGGCGACCCGCATTCGGCCATTTTGCTGCCACGAAATCATGATGAAGAACCCCGCATGGTAGCGATGAATACACTTGTCGATCGGCTGTCGATGCCGGCAGCCAGGGCCCCGAGGTCGGCGATCGCCGACGATATGGCGATGATCCGCGCGGCGTCGGAGCTGACGCGCGATCTCGTGCAGCCGAGCGCGCGTATCTACTGGACCGATTTCCTCGCCTCGACGCTGATTGGTTATGCCGGCGTCGCGGCGGCGATCCTTGCGCCCTCGACGGCGTGGATGCTGGTGGCGGCGCTCGTCGCCGTGGTCGCGCTCTATCGTGCGGGCAGCTTCATCCACGAACTCACCCATATCCGCAAAAACGCGTTGCCGGGCTTCCGTCTCGTTTGGAATATCCTCGTCGGCGTGCCGCTGCTGATCCCCTCCTTCATGTATGAGGGTATCCACAGCCTGCACCACAACCGCACCAAATATGGCACGGTCGAGGACCCGGAATATCTGCCGCTCGCGCTGATGAAGCCGTGGACGGTGCCGCTGTTCGTCGTCGCCGCGGCGTTCGCGCCGCTCGCGCTGCTCTTCCGCTATGCGGTGCTGACGCCGCTGTCGTTGCTGATCCCGCCGCTGCGCCGTCTCGTTGTCGAGCGCTATTCGGGGATGATCATCAACCCGCTGTTCCGCCGCAAGCCGCCGGAGGGTGAGTTCCGCCGCCAGTGGGCGTGGCAGGAAGGCGGCGCTTGGGCCTGGTCGAGCCTGCTGATCGCCGCGGGCGTCTTCGGCTGGGTGCCGCTGCGCGCGCTTGTCATCTTCGGCGCGATCGCGTCGGCGACGCTGGTGCTCAACCAGATCCGCACGCTCGTCGCGCATCTGTGGGAGAATGACGGCGACGTGCTGACCGTGACCGGCCAGTTCCTCGACAGCGTCAACGTCCCGCCGCCGGGCCTTCTTCCCGAGCTCTGGGCGCCGGTTGGCCTGCGCTATCACGCACTGCACCACCTGCTGCCAGGCGTACCCTATCATGCGCTCGCCGAGGCGCATCGCCGCCTGAAGGCCGCGCTGCCCGCGGATTCGCAATATCATGGCGCGAATTACGACAGCTTGCCGAAGCTGGTGGCGAATCTGGTCGCGGGGTCGGCAAAGGGCGCTGCGGCCTGATCCAAGCTTGTCGGTTATTGTCGGCTTTGGGGTGGGGAGCGGACGTTTCGCTGTTCCAAAGTTCAGGAAAGGTCAGCCTTGTGGAGCGTGCGGTTTGGGCCGGAGCCTATGCTGGCGCGCTGGACAGCGAGGGTTGTCATCTACCGAGTGAAAGAGCCGTGGAAAGGCTGGCATGGCCGGATAATGTAGGAAAGCGGTTTCTGCATGTCGGATTGGGGTGGGTAGCGGACGTTGCGTCTAACTCTTCCGTCATCCCGGACTTGATCCGGGATCCCGCTTTTTGAAGGGGCAAGCCAGCTTCGACCTCAAGCGGGACCCCGGATCAAGTCCGGGGTGACGAAGAATAGAAAATCCTCCCTGTCGCGCAGCGATGGGGAGGGGGACCGCGCCCAAAGGGCGTGGTGGAGGGGCAGCACCGCCGCGCCATTGCCCCTCCGTCAGCGCTTCGCGCTGCCACCTCCCCATGGCTTCGCCACAGGGAGGATCGAACGGCGGCAATCCGGCCGTTTGCTGTCGTCTCAATTATCCTCACCCCGGATCAAGCCCGGGGTGACGAGAAATAATGTCCGTAATTCGATCGACACCAGACAATTTCCTCCGCTGAGTGCCGCGAAAAATGGCTGATAACGGTCCCTCTGGCGCTTCGCCCACGCTTGCGATAGGCTGGCCTTCCACAAACGGGCCGGCTCCTCGGCCCAATCGGGGGCTCATGTCAGTCAATCTGGAACAATGGATCAGCGACCATAAAATCGACGAAGTCGAATGTATCGTCCCCGACATCAACGGGGTCCAGCGGGGCAAGGTTCTGCCCGCCAAGAAGTTTCTCTCCTCGGTCAAGGACAAGTCGCTCCGCATTCCGGGCAGCGTCTTCATCTGCACGATCGACGGCCACTATCCCGAGGATATCGACGATATCTGGGACAAGGATCCCGACAAATATCTGGTCGCCGATCCCGACACGATCTGCGTCGCGCCGGGCTTCACCTCGCCGACCGCTTTCGTAATCGCCGACGCCTTCAACGGCGACGGGACCGAGGTCGACATCGCGCCGCGCACGATCCTGAAAAAAGTGCTCGGCCTCTATGCCGAAAAGGGCTGGAAGCCGATCATCGCGCCGGAGGTCGAATTCTACCTCGTTTCGCAGAACGCCGATCCCGATTTCCCGTTGACGCCGCCGGTCGGCCAGTCGGGGCGGAGCGAAAGCGCGAGCCAGCCCTACGGGCTGGAGGCGATGAACGAATATGAGGATATCATCGATCATATCTATGACGATTGCGAGCTGATGGGGCTCGATATCGACACGATGATCCACGAAATGGGTGCCGCGCAGTTGGAGGTGAATTTCGAGCATGGCGACCCCCTCCGTCTCGCCGACGAGGTTTTCCTGTTCAAGCGCGTCGTGCGCAATGTCGCGAAGCAGCACGACGTCTATGCGACCTTCATGGCCAATCCGATGGCGGGTCAACCGGGCAGCGCGATGCATATCCACCAGTCGGTCGTCGATGTCGCCACGGGCAGGAATCTCTTCTCGACCGCCAACGGCCGCGACAGCGCCGCCTTCCGCTCCTATGTCGCGGGCCTGATCCGCTTCATGCCGCAGATCTCGCCGATGTGGGCGCCGAACGTAAACAGTTTCCGCCGCATGCGCCCCGACAGCGCGGCGCCGATCAACGTCCAGTGGGGCGTCGACAATCGGTCGTGCGGCTTCCGCGTTCCGGTATCCGACAAGAACAACCGCCGTGTCGAAAACCGCCTGCCGGGCGCCGACAGCAACCCCTATCTGGCGATCGCCGCGTCGCTCGTCTGCGGCTATATCGGCATGGTCGACCGCATGGTCCCGCCGCAACCGATCACCGGCAGCGCGTACAACCGCGCCCGCACCCTGCCGCGCACGCTCGAAGCCGCGCTCGACCGGTTCAGCTCGTGCAAGAAGGTCCGCAATCTGCTGGGCGACGATTTCTTCGAAATCTTCTTCGCGGTGAAGGATTATGAGCTGTTCAACTATCAGTCGGTGGTGTCGAGCTGGGAGCGCGAACATCTGCTGATGCGCGTCTGACCGTGAGCATGTCCTACCCTCTCCCGTTCGCGTCGAGCGGAATTAGGGTTGGTGTCTGAATGACCGATCCGCTCAACCACAGCTATTATGCCGCGACCGCACGACCACGTGGCGGGCCTCGGCTTTCGACGGCGACGATTGCAGCTGCGACGTCGCGGTGATCGGCGGCGGGTTTACGGGCCTGTCGGCCGCCCTCGCCTGCGCCGAGCGCGGCTTTTCGGTGATCCTGATCGAGCGCGAGCATATCGGTTTCGGCGCTTCCGGACGCAACGGCGGCCAGCTGATCCCGGGGCTGCGCTGGAGCGCGTCGGAGCTGGAGCAAGCGTTCGGACGCGAACGCGCCGACGCGCTGTTCGACCTCTGCTGGCGCGACAATCGCGTGACAGCGCGGATCGAAAAGCATGGCATCGATTGCGACCTCAAGGCTGGACATCTGGAGGCGGCATGGACGCCGAAGGATTTCGACGCGATGCGGCGCGAGGCCGATTATCTCGCCAGCCGGTTCAGCTACCAAACTGACCCCATCGCGAGGGCCGATATGGGCGCTCATATCGCCAGCCCGCTCTATCAGGGCGGCGTTTTCGATCCGCAGGGCGGCCATTTCCACCCGCTGAACTATGCACTGGGACTGGCAAAGGCAGCCGAGGCAGCGGGCGTTCGCATCTGGGAACGGCAGCGGGTCCAACAAATCGCCGGATCCAGCGACGGATCGAACGAGCTGTTAACCGAACAGGCAATCGTCGGCGCACGCTATGTCATCGACGCGACCGACAGCTGGATCGGCGAGGTGGAGCCTGACCTCGGCCGCTACACCGTGCCGATCATGAACTACAATATCGCGACCGCGCCGCTCGCGAACGCCGATGCGCTGCTGCCGAGCGATGCGGCAGTCGCCGACAGCCGCTTCGTCCTCAACTATTTCCGCCTCTCCGCGGACAAGCGCCTGATCTTCGGTGGCGGTGAGCGCTATTCGCAGACACCGCCGCACGACATCGCCGCCTTCGTCCGGCCCTTCATGGCCGAAGTCTTTCCGCACGTCGCCGATATCGATATCGACTATGGCTGGGGGGGCGCGGTCGCGGTGACGATAAATCGGCTGCCGCATATCGGGCGGCGCGGGAATGTCTTTTTCGCGCACGGCTTTTCGGGGCATGGCGCGCTGGTGACGACGCTCGCCGGCGAACTGATTGCCGAAGCGCTGGCCGGAACCGCCGAGCGCTTGACGTGCTCGCCGATCTGCCCTCGAAGCCCTTCCCCGGCGGCAAATGGCTGCGCCGCCCGCTCGCGACCTTGGGGCTGCTCTATTATGCGATGAAGGACAGGCTCGGATGATATCCGAAGCCGCCATCGCCCGCGTAGCCGCGCGCGAAGCCGAGCATTTCCGCAGCGTCAATCCGCGCGCCTTCGCGCATCGGGCGGCCGCGACGGGCTGGTTCCAGTCGGTCCCCTTCCACTGGATGAAAGATTGGCCGAGCCCCGTTCCGATCGTCGCCGCATCGGCGAAGGATGCGACGCTGACAAGCATCGACGGGCAAATTTACGACGACTTCTGCCTGGGGGACACCGCAAGCCTGTTCGGCCATTCCCCGCCTGCGCTCGCCGCCGCGCTGGCGAAACAGGCGAGCGAAGGTCTGAGCTATATGCTTCCGACCGAGCGTGGCGCCGCGCTGTCGACGCGGCTCGCGGCGATGTTCGGCTTCCCGCAATGGCAGGTCACGACGACCGCCAGCGAAGCCAACCGCGCGGTCATCCGCTGGTGCCGCGGGATCAACGGGCGGGCGAAAATCCTGACTTTCAACGGCGCCTATCACGGTGCGGTCGACGACGCTTTCGTCGATCTGAAAGACGACGCGCCAGCGATGCGCGCCAGCCTGATCGGCCAGGTCCATGACCTGCGCGACACCACGACGGTCGTCGAATTCAACGATGAGCAAGCGCTCACGGCTGTACTCCGCGGAGGCGACATCGCCTGCGTGCTCGCCGAGCCGGTCATGACCAATGTCGGCATGGTCCGCGACGCGCCGGGCTTTCTGCAGACGCTCCGCAGGCTGTGCGACGAAACCGGAACGCTGCTCGTCTTCGACGAAACCCACAGCATTTCATCCGGCTATGGCGGCCATGGTGCAGTACATGGCCCGACGCCCGACATGATGGTAATCGGCAAGTCGATCGGCGGCGGTGTGCCTTGTGCGGTTTACGGTTTCTCGGAGACCGTCGCCGCGCGCATGGCCGCGCTCAACATGTCGCGCCCCTCCGGCCACAGCGGCATCGGCACGACGCTCTCCGCCAATGCCCTCGCGATCACTGCGATGGACACGATGCTCGTCGAGGTCATCACGCCCGCCGCCTACGGCCACATGCTCCGCGGCGCCGCGCGGCTCGTTGCCGGGCTGGAGGAGGAAATCGCGGGCGCCGGGCTCGACTGGCACGTCGCCCAGGTCGGCGCGCGCGTCGAATTCCTGACCTGTCCCACCCCGCCTCGCAACGGCAATGAAGCCAAGGCGGCGATGCATCCCGAACTCGAAGCCGCGATCCACCTCTTCCTCGCCAACCGCGGAATTTTGCTGGCGCCGTTTCACAATATGATGTTGGTGAGCCCGGTGACGTCGGAGGATCAGATCGACCGTCTCGTCGGCGCCTTTGCCGACTGCGTGCGTGCTTTGAAGGAGTAGAGGGGCGATGTCGAAGTCATCGGGCGTGATCGCGCCGCGGTCGGAGGCCGAGGCCTTTTTCAAGGCCAACCCCGACGTCGATTCGATCGAGATGATCTACACCGACATGGGCGGCGTTCCCCGCGGCAAGCGCCTGCGCCAGCATGAGGTGATGGCGGTCTATGAGAGCGGGCGCATGTTTCCCGGCTCGATCACGGTGGTCGATATCACGGGGCAGGACACGGTCGAAACCGGGCTCGTCTGGGAGGATGGCGACGCCGACCGCTCGATGAAGCCTATTCCCGGCACCCTCGTCCGCACGCCTTGGGGCGGTGAGAGCGCGGCGCAGTTCCTCGTCGATTTCTACGAGCTTGACGGCACACCGCACGACCTCGACCCACGCCATGTGCTGGGCCGCGTCGTCGACCGCTTTGCCGCCGATGGCCTGACGCCGGTGCTCGCTGTCGAGCTGGAATTCTATCTCGTCGATCCGCGCCGCGCGCGCGACGGGCGGGTCCGCCCCGCCCGCCCCGAATACAGCCGCGACACCCCACGCAACGTCGAAGTCTATGGCCTGCGCGAACTCGACGATTTCCGTCCTTTCTTCGACGCGCTCTATGCAGCGACCGACGTGCAGGATCTGCCGCTCGAAAGCGCGATCTCCGAATTCGCGCCCGGTCAGTTCGAGCTGACGCTGCGCCACAAGCCCGACGCGCTGCGCGCCTGCGACGATGCGATCATGTACAAGCGCCTCGTCAAGGCGATCGCGCAGCAACAGGGCCTCGAGGCGACCTTCATGGCCAAGCCCTTCGCCGACCAGGCGGGCAGCGGGATGCACATCCACGTCTCGGTCAACGACGACGCCGGGAGTAACATCTTCGCCAGCGACGACCCCGAAGGCACCCCCGCGCTGCGCCATGCGATCGGCGGGATGATCGGCACCGTCGGCGACGGTTTCGCGCTCTTCGCGCCGCACGCGAACAGCTATCGCCGGTTCAAGGCGAACAGCTATGCCCCCGTCGCGCCGACCTGGGGCGTCAACAATCGCACCGTGTCCTTCCGCATCCCCGCCGGCCCGCCGCCGAGCCGCCACGTCGAGCATCGCGCGTGCGGCGCGGATGCCAACCCCTATCTCGCGGTCGCCGCGGTGCTCGCCGGCATGCACCACGGCATGACGACCAAGGCCGATCCCGGCGCAGCGGTGGTCGGCAATGGCTATGACCGCGACAACAGCGGCGACGACAAGCCGCCGTCGAACTGGTTTGCCGCGGTCGACCGCTTCCATGCCTCCACGCTGATGCGCGACTATCTCGGGACACGCTTCGTCGACATGTTCAGCATCGTGAAGCGCGTCGAGCAGGACAATTATTTCAGCGTCGTCCCGACGCTCGATTACGACTGGTACCTGCGCAACGCATGAAAATTTCAGAAATCCGTGTTGCGGTGCAAAATAACCTCTTTTCAAGCCGGCTTTATTGAGTCAGCTTGACGTCACAAACAGGGAGGCCCGGCATGGATATGAAGGAACTGCTCGTACAAGGTCGCAACCGCCGCTCGCTGTTGCAGGCGATGGGGGTCGCCGCGATCGGGATCAGCTTCGGCGGCCTCGCAGCCTGCAGCAAGGGCGAAGGCAAGAAGCTCGCGAACGGCGAGGAAGCCAAGCTCAACTTCTATAACTGGGACACCTATATCGGCGAGACGACGCTCGACGATTTCAAGGAGACGTCGGGCATCGACGTCAAGATGGACCTGTTCGACAGCAACGACGTGCTGTTCGCCAAGTTCAAGGCCGGCAACCCCGGTTACGACGTGATCGTGCCGTCGAACGACTTTGTCGAACGCATGGCGCAGGCCGACATGCTGCTGCCGCTCGATCACGCGCAAATCCCGAACATGAAGAATATTGACCCGAGCTTCATGACGTCGACTATGACAAGGGCCGTAAATTTTCGATGCCCTACACCTGGCTGACGCTCGGCATCGGCTATCGCAAGTCGAAGGTGAAGGCGAAGCCCGACAGCTGGAAAGTGCTGTTCGACAGCCCCGAATATGCCGGGCGCATCTCGTGGCTGTCGGAGGCCGGCGACATGTTCCGCCTCTACGGCAAATATCTCGGCAAGTCGGTCAACGCGCTGACGCCCGCCGACATCGCGACGATCGAAGCGATGATGATCAAGCAGAAACCCAATGTGAAGAATTTCCACGTCGACGACGGGCAGGACCTGCTGCTGAAGGGCGACGTCGACCTGGTGCTCGAATATAATGGCGACATCGCGCAGATCATGGCCGAGGACGACGATATCGACTTCATCGTACCCAAGGAGGGCAGCCAGCTCAATTCGGACAATCTGTGCATTCCGAAGGGGGCGCCGCATCCCAAAAATGCGCATGCCTTCATCAACTATATCCTCGACGGAGAGGTCGACAAGAAGATCACCGAAACGATCCTCTATCCGACCCCCAACGCCGCCGCAAAAGCGCTGATGCCCGACAGTTACAAGAACAACCCGGTCATCTTCCCGCCCGCCGACGTGCTGGCGAAATGCGAATATGCGAAGTTCAATCCGGAGCTTCAGCCCTTGTTCGAAGAGGCGTTCACGCGGGTCCGCGCAGCCTGACAGTCTGAAGGAGGCAGCGGGGGGTGGCCGAGCAGGACTGGAAAACGAACAAAAGGACCTTTGCGGCGGTGTCGATCCCGACGCTGTTCTGGGTCATCGTCTTTTTCCTCGTCCCGATGGCGATGGTCTGGCTCTATAGTTTCGGCGAGAACAGGGGGCTCACCGAAATCGCCATTTCGGGCACGCTCGAGAATTACAAGCGCGCCACCGAATGGCTCTATCTCACCATTTTCGGCAAGAGCTTCGCGGTTGCGGCGCTCGTCACGCTGATCTGCCTGATCGTCGGCTTTCCGGTCGCGATGGCGATCACCTTTGCGAGCGAGAAATGGCGTCCGTGGCTGCTGCTCGGCATCATGCTGCCCTTCTGGACCAATCTGCTGATCCGCACCTATGCGCTGATGATGCTGCTCGGGACGCAGGGCTATGCCAACAAGAGCCTCGGCGCGCTGTGGGAAGGCGCGAGCTGGCTCAAGACGCTCGTCGGGCTTCAGCCGCTTCCGACATGGGAGCCGGTGCAACTGCTCTTCAACAATTTCGCGGTCGTCTTCGGGCTGGTCTATGTCCATCTGCCTTTCATGGTGCTGCCGCTCTACGCGGCGCTCGACCGGCTCGACCGCAGCCTGATCGAGGCGAGCCTCGACCTGGGCGCGGGGCATTTCCGCACGATCATGCGCATCGTCGTCCCGCTCGCCGCGCCGGGCATCATCGCGGGCGTGATGATCACGCTGATCCCCGCGCTCGGCGCCTATCTCACGCCCGACCTGATGGGCGGCACCGACAGCCAGATGATCGCCAATGTCATCGAGCGGCAGTTCAAGAAGGCGAATGACTGGCCGTTTGGCGCCGCGCTTTCGTTCCTGCTGATCTATGCGATGTTCATTCTGATCGCGCTGCAATCGATGCGCAGGAAAGTGCCGGAGATCCATTGATGGCACTCTTCGCCCGCACCCCCGTCGCACCGCTCGAATATAGCCGCACGCTGTGGATGCGGCTGTGGGTCGGTGCGGTGATGATCTTCCTCTATGCGCCGTTGATCGTGCTGATGATCTTCAGCTTCAACGACAGCAAGCGCAACGTCGTGTGGCGCGGCTTCACGACCAAATATTACGAGAAAGCGCTCGGCAACGACGAGCTGATCGAAGCGCTGCTCAATTCGCTGACGATCGCCGGGCTCGCGACCATCGTCAGCCTCGCGCTCGGCTCGGTCGCGGCGGTCATGCTGTGGCGTTTCCGCTTTCCGCTCAAGGGCGCGATCGACGGCACGATCTCGCTGCCGATCATCGTCCCCGAAATCTGCCTCGGCGTCGCGTTCCTGATGTTCTTCTCGATGGTCAGCTGGCCGACCGATCTCGTCTGGCCGTTCAACCTCGCCGCGATCACCATCGCGCACATCACCTTCTGCTTCCCCTTCGTCACGATGGTCGTGCGATCGCGCCTCGCGACGTTCAACCGCGAGCAGGAAGAGGCTGCGAAGGACCTCGGCGCCAGCGAGTGGCAGGTGTTCCGCGACGTGCTGATCCCGCACATCAAGCCGGCGCTGGTCGCGGGCGCGCTGCTCTCGTTCACGCTCAGCCTCGACGATTTCGTCATCACCTATTTCACCAGCGGTCCCGACACGATCACCTTCCCGGTGAAGGTCTATTCGATGGTCCGCTTCTCGGTGACCCCCGAAGTCAACGCCGCCTCGACCCTGCTCATCATCCTCACCGTCGCCCTGACCTTCGTCGCGCTGAAGGCGCAGGGCGTGAAAGCCATTGCGGAAACGCATTGATGGCCATCCCCTTTTTCCGTTCGTGTCGGGCGAAGTCGAGACACCCCGAATGCACATGCTGCCGACAGGCATTTCGACTTCGCTCGATGCGAACGGTGTTAATAGGTTGAAACCAGAATATGACCGAACCCGCCAAACCGATCATCCAGATCCAGAATGTCTCGAAACGCTTCGGCAAGGTGAGCGCGGTCGACAATGTCAGCCTCGACATCAATGCGGGCGAATTCTTCGTGCTGCTCGGCCCGTCGGGCTGCGGCAAGACGACGCTGCTG
>JACDQN010000526.1 GCA_015657575.1 Sphingopyxis sp. | reverse complement strand
TGGAAGATCCGTTCCGCCTCTATCGCTGCCACACGATCATGAACTGCGCCAATGCATGCCCCAAGGGCCTGAACCCCGCGCGCGCGATTGCCGAGATCAAGAAGCTGACGGCCGAGCGGCAGGTGTGAACGACGGGATCGAGGAGCCGAAGCGCCGCGACAATTTCAGCGCCGAGGAACTGGCGGAGGGCTGGGTCAGCTGGAACCTCAAGGACCCGAGCCGCTTCAACGCCTTCATCGAACCGCTGTCGGTGCGCGCCGAGCCGCCAACGTCCGACGGGCGGCCGCAGGCGCGAGTGCGCATGTTCCCCGAACGCAAGCACAGCAATCTGGGCGATAATGTCCATGGCGCGGTAACGCTCGCGCTCGTCGATATCGCGCTGTTTGCGGCGTCGCATCAGTTCGGATCGCTCGACGCGGGGCATTCGGTGACGCTCGACCTTTCGACGCAGTTCGTCGGTGCGGGCCGGGTCGGCGAGCCGTTAGACGCCATCGTCGAACTGGTGCGCGAGACCGGCCGCCTGATCTTCCTGCGCGGCCTCGTCGTGCAGGGGGCGGGTGACGATCATATCGTGCTCA
This sequence comes from Sphingopyxis sp., assembly GCA_015657575.1. GTDB lineage: Bacteria > Pseudomonadota > Alphaproteobacteria > Sphingomonadales > Sphingomonadaceae > Sphingopyxis. The sequence goes on along the minus strand of JACDQN010000526.1, from coordinate 1,320 downwards.
CCTTTGCCGGGACGATCCGCAAGGCGAGTCGGAAGTGACGAGCGTCCTCGCCGCCTACGACGCGCTCGTCGCGGGCGGCGAGCTCAAGCCCGACTGTGAGCAGCGCGCAGCGGCCGAGCGGCTGGGCCAGTTGCAGGGGGAGCTCGAAGCGTCGCCGCCGCGCGGCAGCCTGCTATGGCGGATCGCGGGCCGCAAGCCGGAGAGCCCGCGCGGCGTCTATCTCTGGGCGCGGTCGGACGCGGCAAGTCGATGCTGATGGACCTCTTTTACGACCAGTTGCACATCCAGCGGAAGAAGCGCGTCCACTTCCACGCCTTCATGCTCGACGTTCATGCGCGCATGCGCGAGGTGCGCAAGACCGAGAGCGGCGATCCGATCCCGCAGGTCGCTGCGGCGCTCGCCGACAATGTCCGCTGCCTCGCTTTCGACGAGATGGTCGTGAACAATAGCGCCGATGCGATGATCCTCTCGCGCCTGTTCACCGCGCTGATCGACAAGGGCGTGACGGTGGTCGCGACGTCGAACCGCCCGCCGCAGGATCTCTACAAGGACGGGCTCAACCGCGAGCATTTCCTCCCCTTCATCGCGCTCGTCGAGGCGAAGCTCGACGTGATGGGATTGAACGGTCCCACCGATTATCGCCGCGACCGGCTGGGCGATGGCGCGCGCTGGTTCGTGCCCGCCGACGATGCGGCAAGCGCAGCACTCTCGGCTGCCTTCTTCCGCCTCACGGATTATCCGCCGGAGGATCGCGCCAATGTCCCCGCGCTCGACCTCGATGTCGGCGGCGGACGCATCCTGCACGTGCCCAAGGCGCTGAAGGGCGTCGCCGTCTTTTCGTTCAAGAAATTGTGCGGCGAGGCGCGGGGGGCGCCGGATTACCTCGCGGTGGCGCGCCATTTCCATGCCGTCATCCTCGTCGGTATCCCACGTATGGGTCCCGAAAACCGCAACGAAGCGGCGCGCTTCGTGACGCTGATCGACGCGCTGTACGAATATAAGGTCAAACTGCTCGCGAGCGCGCGGCGATGCCCGATCAGCTCTATGTCGCGGGCGACGGCGCGTTCGAATTCGAGCGGACGGCGAGCCGTCTGTCGGAAATGCAGTCCGACGACTATCTCGCGCTAGGCCACGGCCAGGAGGAGGCCGCCTAATATCTTGCCCCAGCGCGACGAGTTGAGCGTGATCGCGATGAGGTCGCGGACGTAGCGCACCTCGTGCGCGATGTGGCCGACGCCTTGCTGAATGACGCGCCGCAGCGTGCGCAGCGGTTTGGGTGCCGCGACCTGGATGCGCCGCGGGCGCGCGGGCGGCGGCGGG
>JACDQN010000525.1 GCA_015657575.1 Sphingopyxis sp. | reverse complement strand
GCCGCCGAGGATGCCGAGGTCGCGTGGCGCCTGTGGAAACTGCTCAAGCTGCGCCTGCCGCTCGAAGGCGGGACACGCGTCTATGAGATGGTCGACCGCCCGCTCGCCGCGGTTGTCGAGACGATGGAGCGCGCCGGCATCATGGTCGACCGCGACTATCTGGCGCGGCTGTCGGGCGAATTCGCGAACGACATGCTGCGGATGGAAGGCGAAATCCACGCGCTTGCGGGCCAGCCCTTCGCGATCGGCAGCCCCAAGCAGCTCGGCGAGATATTGTTCGACAAGCTCGGCCTCAAAGGCGGGCGCAAGGGCAAGTCGGGCGACTGGTCGACCGACCAGAGCGAGCTCGAACGGCTCGAACGCGATGGCGTGCCGATCGCGCGCAAGATCCTCGAATGGCGCCAGCTCGCGAAGCTCAAATCGACCTACACCGACGCGTTGCAGCAGCAGATCAACGCAAAGACCGGCCGCGTCCACACCAGCTACAGCCTCGTCGGCGCCCAGACCGGCCGCCTGTCGTCGACCGATCCCAATCTGCAGAACATTCCGATCCGCACCGAGACCGGCCGCCAGATCCGCGACGCCTTCATCGCCGCGCCGGGCCATGTGCTGATCGCCGCCGACTATAGCCAGATCGAGCTGCGGCTCGCGGCGCATATGGCCGACGTTCCCGAACTCAAGGAAGCCTTCGCGCGCGGCGACGACATCCACAGCGCGACCGCGATCGAGCTGTTCGGCGAGGTCAACCGCGACACGCGCGGCAAGGCGAAGACGGTCAATTTCTCGATCCTCTACGGCATCTCGCGCTGGGGCCTCGCCGGCCGCCTGGAGGTCACGCCCGACGAGGCGCAGGCGCTGATCGCCCGCTATTTCGAGCGCTTTCCCGGCATCTCCGACTATATCACCGACACGCTCGATAGCGCGCGCGCGAAGGGTTATACCGAGACGCTGTTCGGCCGCAAAACCTGGTTCCCGCGCCTCAAGGCCGCAAGCCAGAACGAACGCGCCGGCAGCGAACGCGCCGCGATCAACGCGCCGATCCAGGGGACCAGCGCCGACCTGATCAAGCGCGCGATGGCGCGCATGCCGAAGGCGCTCGAAGACGCCGGTCTCTCGGACGTCAGGATGCTGCTCCAGGTCCACGACGAACTCGTCTTCGAGGCGCCCGAGGACAAGGCCGAAGCCGCGGGCGAAGTCATCCGCCGCGTCATGGCCGGCGCCGCCGAGCCGGTGCTGACGCTGTCGGTGCCGCTCGAGGTCGAGATCGGTGTCGGCAAGAGCTGGGGCGAAGCGCATTGATCGCCGCGGTGCTGTTGCTCGCGGCGCTCGGCGCCGAACCCGCTCCGGCGTCCGCGGCGAACCAGTCTGCGCAGGTCGCGCCGATCGCCGACACCGATATTCGCGAATTCGCGGCGATCGAGGGGCGCAAGGTTGTCGGTCGCCCGGTCGGGGGGCCGTTCGGGACCGCCGACAAGCTGCTGCTGCTCACGCGCGACGACAAGGGCTATCCGGCGGTCGGGGCGAGCGCCGGTTTTCCGGTGCGCCAGTCGCTGCCCGCGCCGCCGAAGGGCGTGCTCGCGGTCGTGCGGATCCACCAGCGCTATGAAACCGTCGTCCCCGGCCCGACGCCCGACGACCTCGCCTTCGTCGCGGCGAACCGCATGCCGCTGTTCGTGATCGGCGAATGGGCGCGGCCGGCGCCGATGTGGGAGGTCGCGTGGGTCGACGACGCCGTGCGTTTCCGTACGATCGGCGAGGTCGGCGAAATCGGGCCCTGGCGCGACTAAAGCGATTCCGCTTGACTGTATTGCATGTATAATACAGCTTCGCTCCAGAAGAAGGGGCGAATGCCATGCTGATCCGTATCGTTACAGCGCTCGCCGCCGCGACGCTTTTCACTATCCCCGCGGTCGCAGCCGACCCCGCGCCGACGCCATCGGAAGCGGTCGAGATGCTGCCGATCGGCTTTGCGCCGGGCGGCCTGTCGGGCCCGGGCGGCGAGCGCCTGCGCGCCGATCTGGAGCAGGCGCAGTTCATTGCGCTCGGCGAGGATCATGGGTTCGCCGGATCGCCGCTGCTCGGCCAGGCGCTGGCGCACGACGCCGCCGCCATCGCCGAACGTCAGGACGCGGGCCCGCTCTATCACGCGGTCGAGGTCGGCCCGCATACGGTGCAATGGGTGGCGGCGCAGATCGAGACCGGCGGCCTCGACGCGCTGGGCGCAGGCCTTGCCGGCGCCCTGGGCGATGCCCTTTTTATCGAATGTCGAGGATGCGGCATTGGCCGCGCCCTTTGCCATAGCGGGCCGGCTGTGGGGGATCGACCAGGAATTCGTCGGCGCACCCTCGCTGCTGCTCGATATCCTCGCGGCGCGGACGAAGGACGCGGGTACGCGCAAGCGGCTCGCCGACTGGCGCCGCAAGGACGACGGCGCGCTCGCTGCGGGCAAATTCGACGCGATCATGACCGCGACCGCAGCGCCGGAGGATTTCGCCGATCTGCGCAAAGCTTTTGCGGGCGATGCCGAAGCGCAGGCGATCGTCGACGACCTCGCCGAAACGACGCGCATCTATCGCCTCAACAACAGCGGCCAATATCTTCAGAACAATGAGGAACGCGCCGCGCTGATGCAGCGCACTTTCCTGACCGCCTATCGCGCCGCGCCAACGAAAGCGCCGCGGGTGCTGTTGAAGATGGGCGCCAATCATATCGGGCGCGGCACGACGCCCACGTCGATCTACGACATCGGATCGCTGCTGCCGGGGCTCGCCGCCGCGAACGGCCGCACGGCGGTTCATATCGCCTATCTCCCGCTCGGCGGGTCGGCGCGGTCGATCAAGCCTTCGCCCGGGGCCTTCACCGCCATCGCCGCCTATGCCGACGACACCGTCGGCCCGATCCTCGACGCCGCAGGCATCGCGCGCGACCGCATTCCCATCGACGGCCATGTCCTGATCCCGATCGCGCCGCTGCGCCACCTTCTGCAAGGCAAGAAGCTGCGCGAGCTTCCGGCCTATTCGCGCTTCACCCTCCTCGGCTTCGACTATCTGGTCACGACGCGCGGCGCCGAACCCGCGACGCATTTCGAGGCACGCCGGCCCGCGGTGCGCTGACCCGCAACGTCGCAAATCGCGCGCGATCCAGCGCGATCCGGCGGCCTCCCACGGCCCGGCCCTTCCCAATATCGCGACTTCCGACTATGACGCCTGCGTGACGTCTGGCTGACACAGGTGTGACAGCCGCAGACGAAAGGCCCCCATGAACATCTCCCCCCGTATCGATACGGCCGCCGCGACGCCGGTCGCAACCCGCATCCAGCAGAATATCCTGGCTCGCGGCGAGCGCCGCCTGCTCAACTGGATTTGCCCGCGCCTGCCCGCCTGGGTAACGCCCGATCAGCTCACCACGCTCGGCTTCATCGGCGCGTGCATGGTCGCCGCCGGCTATATGCTGAGCTGGCTCGACAGCGAATGGCTGGGCCTCTCGCTCGCCGGTTATGTCGTCAACTGGTTCGGCGATTCGCTCGACGGCAGCCTGGCGCGCTGGCGCAAGATCGAACGCCCGTCCTACGGCTATTTCGTCGACCACAGCGTCGATGGCATCGCGACGTTTCTGATGGTCGGCAGCATCGGGCTCAGCCCCTATATCCGCTTCGACGTCGCACTGCTCGGCGTGATCGGATATCTGCTGCTGTCGATCCACACCTTCCTCGCCGCCAAGGTCGTCGGCGAGTTCCGCCTGTCCTATATGGCAGGCGGGCCGACCGAGCTGAGGCTGATGCTGATGGGGATGACCGCGTTGATGCCCGTCGTCGGCAGCGCCGATATCGGCAAGACCAACCTGTCGCCGTTCGACGTGTTCGGGCTGGTCGTGTCGAGCGTGCTGTTCACGATCTTCGTCGTCCAGAGCTTTGCGACGGCGCGGGTGTTGGCGCGGCGCGAGCGACGGGGCCGCTAACCGCGCATCCGCGCCTGGCGGTAGGTGCCGAGCACGCGCAGCGACTTGGTCTGGAAATCCAGCTCCTCGAGCGCGCGGTCGATGCGCTCCTCGCCCGGCGCGCCGACGATATCGGCGTAGAAGGTCGTCGCGGTGAAGCTGCCCCCGACCTGATAGCTTTCGAGCTTGGTCATGTTGACGCCGTTGGTCGCGAAGCCGCCGAGCGCCTTGTAGAGCGCGGCGGGAATGTTGCGCACCTCGAAGATGAAGGTCGTCATCGACGGGACTTCGGCCGGCAGGTCGAGAAGCGGTTCGCGCGCCAGCACGACGAAGCGCGTCATATTGTGATCGGCGTCCTCGATCCCCGTTTCGTGCAATTTCAACCCGTAGATTTCGGCGGCATGCGGCGGTGCCAGCGCGGCGAGCCCGACCTCTTCGCTGTCGGCGACCCACGCGGCGGCGCCCGCGGTGTCGCTGTGCGCGACGGGATCGATCTTGTTCGCGCGCAGCCATTTGCGGCATTGTCCGAGCGCCTGTTCGTGGCTCATCGCGCGCGTTACCGGGCCGAGCCCGCGGCTCATCAGCCCGTAGCGGATGCGCAGGAAATGCTCGCCGACGATCGACAGGCCGGATTCGGGGAGCAGGAAGTGGATGTCGGCGACGCGGCCGTGCAGGCTGTTCTCGATCGGAATGATCGCGCGATCGACGCGACCGTCGCGCACCGCATCGATCGCATCCTCGAACGAATAGCAGGGCATCGGCAGCGATTTCGGATCATATTCGCGCGCGGCGAGGTCGCTGTTCGCGCCGGGGGCGCCCTGAAACGCCAGTCCGCGCGCGGGCGCGGCGAGTGCCGCCGCCGTCATTTCGTCGACCAGATGCTGCGCCGAAGCCGTGTAGCTGCCCATATCCGCCTTCTTCCCCTAGGAGCCGCGGCGCATAGCCGCCCCGCGCCGGGCACGCAACCGGCGCGCGCGGTTGGAAACTTCCGATTTCATCCCCTTGCGCCGCCCCCTCCGCGCCAGTAAGGGAGCGACCAAATTCCTAAACAAGCGCCTGCGGTAAAGGGCGCGAGCTAACGGGGCTGCTACGCATGGACAATCGCAACAACACTATTGCCGGCTGGGTGCTGTTCGCCGGCATTTGCGCGCTGGGCCTGACGATCGGGTCGCAGATGTTGTTCGCGAGCCACGCGCCCGAAAAGCCGGGCTATCCCATCGAGGATGCCGACGGCGGTGCCGGCGGCGGCGAATCGGCCGTGCCGCTCGCCAATCTGCTCGCCGCGGCCGACCCGGCGAAGGGCGAAGCGGTGTTCGCGAAATGCGCCGCGTGCCACACGATCGCTGCGGGCGGTGCCAACGGCATCGGCCCCAACCTGTTCGGCGCGCTCGGCAAGGCGCATGGCCATGTCCCGGGCTTCGCCTATTCGGATGCGCTGAAGTCGGTTCCAGGCAACTGGGATTTTGAGGGCATGAACGCCTGGCTGACCAGCCCGCGCAAATATGCGCCGGGCACCAAGATGTCGTTCGCCGGCCTCGGCAGCGCCGAAGACCGCGCCAACCTGATCGTTTACATGAACAGCATGGGTTCGAACCTGCCGCTGCCCGCCCCCGAAGCTGCGCCCGCGGCGGCCCCGGCCGAAGGAGCCGCCCCCGCCGAAGGCGCTGCCACCCCGGCCGCAGACGCTGCCGCAGCCCCCGCCGGTGCTGCACCCGCCGCACCCGCGCCGGCCGAAGCCAAGAAATAATGCGCCTTGCGCCCGTCCTGCTGGCGGGCGCGCTGCTGCTCGCCGGTTGCGGCAAGGCCGACGAGCCCGCCGACGCACCTGCGACGGGCGAGGCGAGCATCGACGAACCGGCGGTCGAGCCGACCGCGGCGATGGGCGAGCAGATATTCAAACGCTGCGTCGCCTGTCACACGATCGACAAGAATGGATCGAACGGCATCGGCCCGAACCTCCACGGCGTCGTCGGCCGCGCGGTTGCGTCGCATCCCGGCTTTTCCTATTCGGGGGCGATGAAAAACAAGGGCGGCGTCTGGGATGCCGCGACGCTCGACGCCTATCTCGCGGCGCCGATGAAGGCGCTGCCCGGCACGCGCATGGCGTTCGCGGGCGTCAACGACGCCACCGATCGCAAGGCGCTGATCCTGTATCTGGAAAGTCAGTCGAAATAATCCTCCCTGTGGCGAAGCCATGGGGAGGTGGCAGCGGCTTTAGCCGCTGACGGAGGGGTCGACGCCGTCAGACGTCGGCGCAAGGCCAGACCCCTCCACCACTCGCTTCGCGAGCGGTCCCCCTCCCCAACGCTGCGCGATGGGGAGGATCAGGATTTAATGCTGCTCGATATTCGCGTAGAAGTCCTGGATGATCGTCCACGCCTCGTCGGCGGTTTCGACGAATTTGAACAGGTCGAGGTCGCGCGCGCTGACGACGCCTTCTTCGACCAGCGCGTCGAAGTTGACGACCCGGTTCCAGAACTCTGCGCCGAACAGCACGATCGGGATCGGCTTGATCTTGCCCGTCTGGATCAGCGTCAGCAGTTCGAACATCTCGTCGAACGTACCGAAGCCGCCCGGGAAGACGCACACCGCACGCGCGCGGAGCAGGAAATGCATCTTGCGCAGCGCGAAATAGTGGAACTGGAAGCTCAGCGACGGGGTGACGAAGCGGTTCGGCGCCTGTTCGTGCGGAAGCACGATGTTGAGCCCGATCGACTCGCGCCCTTCGTCGTCGGCGCCGCGGTTCGCGGCCTCCATGATCGACGGCCCGCCGCCCGAGCAGACGACGAAGTTGCGGCAGCCATTGTCGTCGCACGGATATTGGCTGGCGAGCCGCGCCAGCGCGCGCGCTTCGTCATAATATTTCGCCTTCGCCTTCAACCGGCGCGCGATATTGCGCTGCACGTCGTCGGTCGCCGCCGTTTCGAGCGCATCGGCCTGCGACGGTTCGGGAATGCGCGCCGAGCCATAGATGACCAGCGTCGATTCGATGCCCGCTTCGTCGAGCAGCAGTTCGGGCTTGAGCAGTTCGAGCTGGAACCGGACGGGGCGCAAATCCTCGCGCAGCAGGAAGTCCTTGTCCTGAAACGCGAGCTTGTAGGCGGGGTGCGCCGTCTGCGGGGTGGTGGTCGCCTGCTTGGCGAACTGCGCGTCGTCCTTGGCTTTGTGGAAACGCGAACGATGGGGTTGTTTATCTTCTGCCATTGGCGGACGGCTAGCCGCTTCGCAGGGTTTTGCCAAGACTGGGACCTTCTGATCCTCCCTGTGGCGAAGCCATGGGGAGGGGGACCGTTCGCGAAGCGAATGGTGGAGGGGCCAGCAACGTTTGCGCCGTCGCCCTCCGTCAGCGCTTCGCGCTGCCACCTCCCCCATCGCTTCGCGACAGGGAGGGGCAAAATGCGGTTCAGCTTTGTTCAGCCAGCGTTCAGCCCATTGACTACATTTGTAGTCGCGTTGCGGATGAGCACGCCAAGAGGAGGGGTTCCAATGGCGGAAAGAGCAAGCGATTCGGAAATGCAGGTGTTGTCGGCGCTGTGGGAGAAAGCCCCGCAGACCGCGGCAGACCTGACGCAGCGCGTCGGAAAGCTGAACGGCTGGACGCAGGCGACGGTCAAGACGCTGCTCGCGCGGCTGGTGCAGAAGGGCGCGGTGACCGCCGAGGCCGACGGCCGGCGCTACCTCTACAGCCCCGCGGTCGAACGCGCCGATGCAGTGGGCGAGGAATCGCAGCGCTTCGTCGATCGCCTGTTCGGCGGCCGCGTCAGCCCGCTGATCGCGCATCTCGCCGAGCGCGAGGCATTGAGCGATGTCGATATCGCTGAAATCGAGGCGCTCCTTCGGAAGCTCAAGTCGTGAGCGCCGCGATGCTGCTCCAGGCCTGGTTCGACACGCTCGTCACGACGGGCATCCTCGTCCTCTTGGTCCTGATCGTCCGCAAGCCCTTCGCGCGCCATTTCGGTCCGCGGTTGACTTATGCCTTGTGGGCGGTGCCCGCGTTGCGGCTGGTGTTGCCGCCGCTGCCCTTCGCCGACCCGGTGATCGTCATGCCCGAACCGGCGGTGCAGTCGGTGATGGTGCTTCCGACCGACATGCCGATTTCCGATCCGGCGCCGATCGCCGACCCGCTTTGGTCGCTTGCCGACCTGATCCCGGTCTTGTTCACCCTGTGGGTGGCCGGCGCAGTGGCCGTGCTCGTCGCCGCGATGGTGTCGCACCGGCGCTTCCTGCGCGAAGTGCTTGGAGGCGAGGCGGTCGAACTCGAACCGATCGGCAATATCCGGCTGGTGATGTCCGATGCGGTCGATGGCCCTGTGGCCTTCGGTCTGTGGCGGCGCTATGTCGCCGTGCCGCGCGATTTCTTTGCCCGTTATGTCGCCGACGAGCGCGCGCTGGCGATCGACCATGAGCTTGCGCATCACCGCCACGGCGATTTGTGGGCGAACAGCGCGGCGCTCGTGCTGCTTGCGGTCCAGTGGTTCAACCCCTTTGCCTGGCGCGCCATCCGCGCCTTCCGCTTCGATCAGGAGGCCGCGTGCGATGCGCGCGTGCTGACGATGGCGCCCCACGAAGGCCGCGACGTGCGCACCGCTCGTTACGCCACCGCGATCGTCAAGGCCGCGGTCGGACCCCGGCTGTCGCTCGCGGCGCCGATGGCGGTCCACGACAATCTACAGGAGAGACTGACGATGTTGATGCAGCAGGATATTTCAAAGAAGCGCGGGCTCGTCGGCCGGCTGCTCGTCGGCGGGGCGACGCTGGCGGTGCTCGCGACGACCGCGACGCTCGTCCCCGCGGGTATCGTGGTGGCGAAGGCGCAGACCGCCGACATCGCCGAACCGCCCGCGCCCCCGGCTCCCCCCGAAGCACCGCTGCCGCCCGAGGCGCCGGACGCCCCCGGCGTGATGGTATTCACCGAGCATAGCGACGACGTCACCACCGACAAGGACGGCCGGAAGCGCGAAGTTCACCGCATCGTCATCCGACGCGACGGGGAAGGCGACGGCAAGGCTCCGGCGATGATCTTTGCGCCGGCCGATGGGAAGGACAAGGCGCGCCGCATCGAAATCCGCACGCCCGGCGGCCTGTCGCGCGACGACGTGATCGCGACGCTTAAGGAACAAGGGATCGAAGGCGCCCGCGCCGAGGCGATCGCCGACAAACTCGAAGCGAAGCGCAGGGACCGCATCCGCACCGTGATGGCGCCGCTGCCGCCCATGCCCCCGATGCCGCACGGCGCGTGGAGCGGCGCGGACGGCAAGGCGATGGTGTTCGGCAAATGCGGCGATGGCAACAAGGCCGCGCCGATCGTCAACCGCGACGAAAGCGAAGGCAGCAAGCGCAGCCGCGTCTATATGTTCGCCTGCAACGACACGCCTGAAAGCAAGGCGGCGCGGCTGTCGGCGCTGAAGAAGGCGCGCGAGGCCTTTGCAGAAGGCGAACGCGCGCGCGGCCTGTCAGACGAGATGCGCAAGAAGGTCGCCGCCGACCTCGACAAGGCGATTGCGGACACGGAGAAATCGGGCAACTGAGCCCGTCAGCTTCGGCGCCGACCCCCATTCCCCGGTGGGGTCGGCGGCAGGGGCGGGGAAAGGGAGCGGCCCATGTCCGCTCCCTTTTTCATTGGGCGCTGAGGAGAATGGCGGTTTTGGGGTGGGGAGCGGACGTTGATCTCCCCTCCCGCTTGCGGGAGGGGTTGGGGGTGGGC
>JACDQN010000524.1 GCA_015657575.1 Sphingopyxis sp. | reverse complement strand
TCTCGACTTCGCTCGACACGAACGGGATTAGGGGATCGGCTTGAAGTCGTCACGGCCTAAGTGGGCCGCCTTCGTTAATGCTTGCGCGTCAGCTCGCGCATCGCGTCGTCGAGCCCGGCGAGGGTCAGCGGATACATGCGGTCGTTCATCAGCTGCTTGATCAGCTTGACCGACTGGGTGTAGCCCCAATGTGCCTCGGGCACCGGGTTCAGCCACACCGCCGCGGGATAGACATGGGTGATGCGCTGGAGCCACACCGCGCCCGATTCCTCGTTGAAATGCTCAACGCTGCCGCCCGGATGGGTGATTTCATAGGCGCTCATCGACGCGTCGCCGACGAAGATGACTTTGTAGTCATGCCCATATTTGTGGAGGATATCCCACATCTGGTGGCGTTCGGACCAGCGGCGCTTGTTGTCCTTCCACACGCCTTCATAGGGGCAATTGTGGAAATAGAAGAATTCGAGGTTCTTGAATTCGGTCGTCGCGGCGCTGAAGAGTTCCTCGCAGAGCTTGATGAACGGGTCCATTGAGCCGCCGACGTCGAGGAACAGCAGCAGCTTGACCGCATTGCGCCGCTCAGGGCGCATGCGGATGTCGAGCCAGCCCTGGCGCGCGGTGCCGTCGATCGTACCGGGAATGTCGAGTTCGTCCGCCGCGCCTTCGCGCGCGAACTTGCGCAGGCGGCGGAGCGCGATCTTGATGTTGCGGGTGCCGAGTTCCTTGGTGTTGTCGAGGTTCTGGAACTCGCGCTTTTCCCAGACTTTCAGCGCGCGCTTGTGCTTGCTCTCGCCGCCAATTCGCACGCCTTCGGGGTTATATCCCGCGTTTCCGAACGGCGAGGTGCCGCCGGTGCCGATCCATTTGTTGCCGCCTTCGTGGCGCTTCTGTTGTTCCTCGAGCCGCTCTTTCAGCGTCTCCATGATCTTGTCCCAGTCGCCGAGCGATTCGATCGCGGCCATTTCCTCAGGGCTGAGGAACTTCTCGGCCACCGCCTTCAGCCAGTCGGCGGGCACGTCGACCGGATTCTGGCCATAGTCGGAGATGATGCCCTTGAAGACCTTGTTGAACACCTGATCGAAGCGGTCGAGCAGGCCCTCGTCCTTCACATAGATGGCGCGGGACAGATAATAGAATTGCTCGGGGCTGCGGTCGATCACCTCGCGGTCGAGCGCCTCGAGCAGCATCAGATGCTCTTTCAGGCTGGCGGGAATGCCTGCGGCGCGAAGCTCGTCGAGAAAGCCGAAAAACATGGGGCAGGGGTAACGCGTCGAAATGACGGGTGCAATCACTTTACGTTTACGGAAAGCAGTGAGGCTGCGAATTCATTCGCAGCGGCCTTCGTTTGTCGACATCGGACGACGGTCTGTCGAAGCGAGTAAAGGCTTCATCATCCGTTCATGCGCTTGCCATCAAACGGCAGCCATTCCCAATCAATGGGATTTTATGCGCGATAAAATGGAGCATTTCGGCGAGCTTCGTATCGGAAAGCGCGAAAATCGGCGCGGCGCAAGAATTGGCACGGCCTTTGCGATGCTTTCGGCATCGGCGCGGGACGGTCCCCGGAGTCCAAGGGAAAGACAGAAAAATGGAAAACGAAACCACCAACCTCTTCCGCCGCCGCGATACGTTTTTCGGAATTTGCGAGGCCGTGGGCCAGGATTTCGGCTTCAACCCGCTCTATCTGCGTCTCGCTTTCATCGCGCCGCTGTTCTTTTTCCCGGTGCAAAGCTTTGCGCCTATTTCGGCCTCGGTATCGTCGTGCTCGCATCGCGCCTGCTTTTCCCCGCGCAGCGTACCGCGGTCAGCCAGCCCGCGGCGACCGCCGAGCCCGCGGCGCGTATCGAAGACAAGACCGAAGAACTCGCCCTCGCGGCGTAATGCAGGCGGGGCCGGACACGCGCTCTCCCCGATCCGCGCCGCCTCTTCGACCCGCGGCACGCCCTTGCGCCGCGCCGGGACCGGCAAGCTCCCCCGGGCTTGCCGGTCCTCCGTTTGCCGGCCCACTGTCCCTCGCTGGTACAGCGAAATGCGAAAAGCTCCGCGCCATATAAACGCGACGTTTACGACGTTGCTCTAAGCCTGATCGCTGCAATTCACCGGTCGCGGGCATGGGCCCGAAACCCCAGGCGAGGATCATGCGTTGAGCCAATCGACCCAGCCCAAGCTGCCGACGCGTGGCGTCGCCGAAATGCTCGACGCGCTGGTCGCGAACGAGGGCACCGGCGCGCATTCGCACATTCGCGCGGGCGAGCTGTCGAACGGCGTGCACGCGATGCGCAACCTCGCCGATGCCGCACATTTCCTGTGCCTGCTCCATGGCCGCTATCCGGGCGTCATCGACAATGCCGCGCGCAAGGCGGTCGATCCGGCGTCGCGGCAATGGATGAACGAAGCCGCCAACGCCTTTGCGCAGGAACGCGCCTTTCTGTCGAAGGTCGCCGCCGCGGTCGGTCCCGTGCCGAGCACCCAGGGTCAGGCGCAATGCGAAGCCGCGGTCGCCGCGCAGCGCAAGGCGATCGACATGCTCGCCGAATCGGACCGCCACGGCTGCGCCGTCGGCGCCGCGATCGCGCTGACGCTCGACTGGCGTACGATCCGCGTCCTGCTCGACATCAGCGCACAGCGCCTCGAAATCGCCGTGCCGCGCTGCACCCTTCCCGATCTTCGCGACACCGCGCGCCTCGCAGCGGCGATAGGCGACAGCCCCGCAGCCGAACGCGCGATGATGTTCGGCGCGCAGCAGCTGATCGCGCAGCATGGCGGCTTGTGGGACCTGATGGCCGCACGGGCCGCGAGCCGGGCGCACGCGTAAACGCTGCTCCCGCCGCGAGGGCGGGGCGATGCCAGTTTGCTTGCGCCACCCCCGCGTCGCCGCTATGCCGACTCCCAATTGACGTTCACGTTAAGGGAAAGGCAGCGCGCCATGCGTTTCGAAGGTACCAGCGCCTATATCGCGACCGATGATCTGAAGGTCGCGGTCAATGCCGCAACGCTGCTGCGCCGTCCGCTGCTCGTGAAGGGCGAACCCGGCACGGGGAAGACCGTGCTGGCCGAAGAGATCGCCAAGGCGTTCGACGCGCCGCTGATCACCTGGAACATCAAGTCGACCACGAAAGCCCAACAGGGCCTCTACGAATATGACGCGGTTGCGCGCCTGCGCGACGGCCAGCTCGGCGAAGAGCGCGTCCACGACATCCGCAATTACATCCGGAAGGGCAAATTGTGGGAGGCGTTCACATCGCCCAAGCTTCCCGTGCTGCTGATCGACGAGATCGACAAGGCCGACATCGAATTCCCGAACGACCTGCTCCAGGAACTCGATCGCATGGCGTTCCATGTGTACGAGACCGACGAGACGATCGTCGCGAAGGAACGCCCGATCGTCGTCATCACCTCGAACAATGAAAAGGAACTGCCCGACGCCTTTCTGCGCCGCTGTTTCTTCCACTATATCAAATTCCCCGACCGCGACACGATGGCGTCGATCGTCGAGGTTCATTTCCCCGGCATCCAGAAGACGCTGGTCAGCCGCGCGATGGATATTTTCTACGAAGTCCGCGAAGTCCCCGGGCTCAAGAAAAAGCCGTCGACGAGCGAGCTGATCGACTGGCTGAAACTGCTGCTCAACGAAGATATGCCGCTCGAGGTTCTGCAGAACCGCGACGTCGGCAAGGCGATCCCGCCGCTCCACGGCGCGCTGCTCAAGAATGAGCAGGACGTGATGCTGTTCGAAAAGCTCGCCTTCATGGCGCGCGTCAGGGCGGCTAGGCCGGGCGGAAATCGGGAAGTCAGGAAGCGACCGGTTGCGGACATTAAAGGATGAAGCTG
>JACDQN010000523.1 GCA_015657575.1 Sphingopyxis sp. | reverse complement strand
GCCGTCGATCATTAAATTTCGTCACCCCGGACTTGATCCGGGGTCCAATGCAACACTGGTATAATGGATGCCGGATCAAGTCCGGCATGACGAAAAGCCGGCCGTGTTCCCTTAATGTTCTAGACTTTCGATCGCGGCGTAACCATAATCTGGTTCAACGCGAAACCGAATCGGATCTCGGGGGATTGTCTCACTATGGCCAGCCGCACCGACGCTTCGACCCGCACCGATCCGGCAGAAGATCTGGGCCGCCGTTTCGCCGCGACCCGGCGCCTGTCGCTCGACCTCGTCGCGACGCTGTCCGACGCCGACGCGAGCGCACAGTCGATGCCCGACGCCTCGCCCGCCAAATGGCATCTCGCGCACACGACATGGTTTTTCGAAACCTTCATCCTGCGCGACCATCTGCCCGGCTATGCGCTGTTCGACGCGCGCTACCCCTATCTGTTCAACAGCTATTATGAGGCCGAGGGGCCGCGCCATGCACGGCCGCAGCGCGGCCTGCTGACGCGTCCCTCGCTCGACGAGATCTGCGTGTGGCGCGCGCATGTCGATGCCGCGGTGCAGACCGCGCTGCCCGAGCTTCCCGCCACGGCGCTGACGCTGGTCGAACTTGGCATCCATCACGAGCAGCAGCATCAGGAACTGCTGCTCACCGACCTCAAGCATCTCTTCGCGCAAAATCCGCTCGGCCCGGCGGTGTGGCCGCGCGACCCTGCAATCGCGAGTGAAGTTCCGCAGTTTTCCGCGATGAAATGGGTGAGGGGCGCCGAGGGCATCGCGGCGGTCGGGCATCGCGGCGAAGGCTTCGCCTTCGATTGCGAAGGCCCGCGCCACGACACGCTGCTGACTCCGCATGCGCTCGCCAGCCGCCCCGTCACGAACGGCGAATGGCGCCAGTTCATCGACGACGGCGGCTATCATACCCCCGCGCTCTGGCTCAGCGACGGCTGGGCGTGGGTGCAGGCGGAGGGTGTCGAGGCGCCCGCCTATTGGCGGGACGGCGGGATGTTCACCCTTGCGGGCTGGCAGGACATCGATCCCGCGGCACCCGTCACGCATATCAGCTTTTTCGAGGCCGACGCCTTTGCCAGCTGGGCCGGCGCGCGCCTGCCGACCGAACAGGAATGGGAAGCCGCCGCCGCGGCGCACGATCCGCACGAAGGCCAGCAACTCGCCGCAGCCGGGGCCGTCCAGCCCGCTCCGGCGGCCGATGACACGGGCCTGCAACAGATGTTCGGCAGCGTGTGGGAATGGACCGGCAGCGCCTATCGCCCCTATCCCGGCTTTCGCGCCGCGCCCGGCGCGGTCGGCGAATATAATGGCAAGTTCATGAGCGGCCAGTTCGTGCTCCGCGGCGGCAGCTGCGCGACCCCGCGCGGCCATCTGCGCGCGTCGTACCGCAATTTCTTCTACCCCCACCAGCGCTGGCAGTTCACCGGCGTTCGCCTAGCAAAGGATTTGTGACATGGGCGTCGTACGCCAGCTCCGTCAGGTCGACGCCGATGCGGCCGGGGTCGATATCGCCTTTCGCGCCGACGTCCATGCGGGCTTGTCGCAGCGGCAAAAGGCGATTCCCGCGCGCTGGTTCTACGACGCCACCGGCTCGGCCTTGTTCGAGGATATCACCGCGCTCCCCGAATATTATCCGACGCGCAGCGAGACCGACCTCTTGACGCGCCACGCCGGCGCGATGGCGGCGGTGATCGGCGCGGGCCGCGCGGTCGTCGAACTCGGGTCGGGCAGTTCGACCAAGACGCCGCTGCTGCTCGAGGCCATCGATCCGGCGGCTTATGTTCCCGTCGATATTTCGGGCGATTTCCTGCGCGACAGCGCCGAGGCGCTGGCGGAGCGCTTCCCCGGGCTCGCCATCTATCCGGTCGAGGCCGATTTCACCCAAAGGGTCGATCTGCCGCGCGAAATCTGTCCACTGCCCAAGCTCGGTTTCTTTCCGGGTTCGACGATCGGCAATATGGTCGCGCGCACCGCGATCGACCTGCTTCGCCACTGGCGCAGCGCGCTCGGCGACGGCTCGATGATGCTGATCGGGGTCGACCGGATCAAGGATATCGGCGTGCTCGAGCGCGCTTATGACGATCCCGCCGGGGTCACCGCGGCGTTCAACCTCAATCTGCTCGAACGCATCAACCGCGAGCTTGGCGGGAATATTCCGGTCGACAATTTCGTCCATCGCGCGGTCTGGGACGATGTCCATGCGCGCATCGAAATGCATCTCGTCGCCGCGTGCGGCATGGAATTCGCCGTCGATGGCCGAACCTATGCGATGGCGAAGGGTGAGACGATCCACACCGAAAACAGTCATAAATACGGCCCGCGCGATGCGAATCTGCTGCTCCGCGCCGGTGGCTGGACGCCGGTTGCGACGTGGGACGACGTCGATCCCGCCTTCGCGCTGATCCTTGCTGAAGCGACCGAATTCCGTTCCGCCCCTTGACGCTTGCTCTTGACGCGAAAGTCCGAGGTCGTAGGGCACCGGCAGGATTTCCAGCGAAAGGGACAGCAATGATCGTCGGCGTCATCGGGGCAGGACAAATGGGCGCGGGCATCGCACAAGTGTCGGCGGGCGCGGGTCATGACGTGTTGCTGTCCGACATCGACCTCGCGCGCGCCGAAGCCGGCAAGGCGGGCATCGCCCAGGCGCTCGGCCGCCTCGTCGCGAAGGAGAAGATGAGCCAGGGCGACGCCAATGCGCTGCTAGGCCGCATCACGCCCGTCGCCGATCATGCCGCCTTCGCGCCCGCCGACCTCGTCGTCGAAGCCGCGACCGAGCGCGAGGAGATCAAGCGCGCGATCTTCGCGAGCGTCGGCCAGCATCTGTCGGCGACCGCGATTCTCGCCTCGAACACCAGTTCGATCCCGATCACCCGCCTCGCGCAGGCGGCGCCCGATGCGGCGCGCTTCATCGGCGTCCATTTCTTCAATCCCGTGCCGGTGATGGGGCTGATCGAACTGATCCGCGGTCTTGCGACGAGCGACGATACGCTCGCCAGGGTCGAAGCCTATGGCCGCGGGCTTGGCAAGGAAATCGTCCACGCCAACGACGCGCCGGGCTTCATCGTCAACCGCGTGTTGATGCCGATGATCAACGAGGCGGTTTTCGCCTCGGCGAGGGCGTCGCGACGATGCAGGATATCGACGCCGGCTGCCGGCTCGGGCTCAACCACCCGATGGGCCCG
>JACDQN010000522.1 GCA_015657575.1 Sphingopyxis sp. | reverse complement strand
GGGATGAGCACGGCGCGCCAGCTCTGCAGGAAGACGAACATCACGAGGATCACGAGCAGGATCGCCTCGAACAGCGATTTCTGCACCTCGCTGACCGACAGCTTGATGAAGGCGGTCGAATCATTGGCGTAGCTGTAGGTCAGTCCGTCGGGGAAGTCGGCGGCGAGTTCCTCCATGCGCGCCTTGACGCGGTCGGCGGTTTCGAGCGCGTCGGAACCGGGCGAGAGCGAGATCGACATGCCCGCGCCCGGATGGCCGTTGATGCGGCTGACGACGGCATAGCTTTCGGCGCCGATCTCGACGCGCGCGACGTCCTTGATCCGCACCGTCGATCCGTCGGGCAGCGTCTTGAGCACGATATTCTCGAACTCGGGCACGGTCTGCATGCGCGACTGCGCGGTCACCGTGGCGTTGAGCATCTGCCCGCGCGGCGAGGGCAGGCCGCCGACCTCGCCCGCGGCGACTTCGCTGTTCTGCGCGGTGATCGCCGATATCACGTCGCTTGGCATCAGCGAGACCGCGGCGAGCCGCTGCGGATTGAGCCAGATGCGCATCGCGTGCGGCGCGCCGAAGATATTGACCTCGCCCACCCCCTCGACGCGCGACAGCGGGTCCTGGATGTTCGAGGCCATATAGTCGGACACGTCCTGGTTCACGCGCGTGTCGGTCTCGTCATAGACGCCGACGAGCAGCAGCGTGTCCGAGTTCGACTTGGTGACGCGCACGCCCTGCGCCTGCACCTGCTGCGGCAGGCGCGAGATCGCCGACTGGATCTTGTTCTGGACCTGCACCTGCGCGATGTCGGGGTCGGTGCCCTTTTCGAAGATCGCGGTGATGTTCGCCTGCCCGCGCGAGCTCGACTGCGAGCTGAAATAGAGGAGGCCGTCGATCCCGGTCAGCTGCTGTTCGAGCACCTGCGTGACGCTGTTCTCGATCGTTTCGGCAGAGGCGCCCGGATAGGAAGCGCGGATGTTGACCTGCGCCGGTGCGATGTCGGGATATTGTTCGATCGGCAGCAGGTTGAGCGCGCCCACGCCGCCGAGCATGACGATGATCGCCAGCACCCAGGCAAAGATCGGCCGGTCGATGAAAAGGCGCGACATGGGTTGCTACTTGCCCTTCGCTTCGGTGGCGCCGCCCTTGGCCGCATTTTTATCCTGTGCTCCGACGCGCTGCGCGCTGTTCGCCGGAACCGGGCGGATCGGCGCGCCCTGGCGCAGATTGCCGAGCCCCTGCGTGATCACGCGCTCACCGGGCTTGAGCCCGTCGGTGACGACCCAGTTGGCGCCGACGGTGCGGTCGGCGACGATCTTGCGCCGCGCCGCCTTGTTGTCCGTACCGACCAGATAGACGAAGGCCGAGCCGTCGAAGTCGCGCTGCACCGCGGCCTGCGGCAGCAGGATTGCCGACGGGTTGATCGCCTGGTCGAACAGCGCGGTCACGAACATGCCGGGCAGCAGCACGCCGCGCGGATTGGGGAAGCGCGCGCGCAACGTCACCGTGCCCGTCGCCTCGTTCACCGTGACTTCGGAAAACTGGACCGTGCCGACGGGCGCGTAGGCGCTGCCGTCCTCGAGCCGCAGGCGGACCGACGCGCCGCCCGCGGCGACGCCGCCGCTTTCGATCGCCTGGCGCAGCCGGGTGAGGTCGGCGCTCGACTGCTGCATGTCGACATAGATGGGGTCGAGCTGCTGGATCGTCGCGAGCGGTTCCGACTGGTTGGCGCTGACCAGCGCGCCGGGGGTCGCGAGGCTGCGGCCGATGCGGCCGCTGATCGGCGCGGTGATCGTCGCATAGCGCAGGTTGATGCGCGCGGTTTCGAGCGCGGCGTTGTTCTGGGCGACCGCGGCGCGCGCCATGCGCGCCTGCGCGAGCGCGTCGGTATAATCCTGCTCGGCGACCGCCTGCACCTTGGCGAGCGGTTCGAGGCGGCGCGCGCGTTCCTCGGCCGCCTGCGCGCTGGCGCGCGCGCTTGCCAGATTGGCGGCGGCCTGTTCGACCCCGGCCTGATAGAGGCTCGCATCGATCTGATAGAGCGGCTGGCCGGCGCGAACGAAGCCGCCCTCGGCGAACAGGCGGCGGCGGATCAGGCCGTTCACCTGCGGCCGCACCTCGCTCGTTTCGAACGCGACGGTGCGTCCGCCGAGCGACGTCGTGACGGGCACCGGTTCGACCTTTACGACGACATATCCCACCTCGGGCGCGCCGCGGCCATTCTTGCTGTCGTCCTGACCCGAACAGGCGCCGAGCGACAGGCTTGCGGCACACAGGGCTCCGGCCAGCAACAGCGACCTTTTATACATAGGGGTTGTCTCGTATCGGTTCGCCGGGGCGGCGGGGAGGAGTTGGCCCTATTCAACCCATTGGATTGCCGCATGCAAGCGCAATGCGGGCGTTGCGACAAATTACGACAATTTTCTGCCCGCGCGATCGCGACCGAACGCACCGAATCAGGCGGCAGCGGCGAGCCAGCAATTATGGGCTTGACACCGGTGTATCAATTCTGGATAGTTAATGACACCGGTTACCTAAATGCCGGCGACGAGACCATAATGATCGGGGATGTCTGGCCGACCGCAGAGCGGCGCCGCCATGCATCCCTTCGGGAATTTTTGAAAAGCGGTTCGGAGCGGATCGCATTTTCGAGGTGGGAGGATGACGATGGCTATTCGGACGATGCAGGGCGCATGCCTGTTGGCGAAGCTGGCAAGCGGCGCGTCGCTCGCGGCGCTGGCGATGGTGCCCGCCTATGCGCAGGAAGCGGCGAGCGACACTGCGGCGCCCGAAGACGATGCGATCATCGTATCGGGTATCCGCGCCTCGCTCGAGCAGGCGGCCGATATCAAGCGCGAGGCCGGCCAGGTGCTCGACGTCATCACCGCCGAGGATGTCGGCAAGCTCCCCGACGCCAACGTCGCCGAGGCGCTGCAGCGCGTCACCGGCGTCCAGATCACGCGTGTTTTCGGTGAAGGCCAGTCGGTGTCGGTGCGCGGCCTGCAGCAGGTGCGCGTCGAGGTCGACGGGCGCACCTTGCTCGGTTGGTCGGCGCGCCTGTCGCCGCCGGAGAACGACCAGCTCGGCCGTTCGTCGGGTCTCGATTCGGTGCCTTCGAGCCTGTTCGGGCGCCTCGAAGTGCGCAAATCGCCGCTCGCCAGCAACGCCGAGGGCGGCCTTGGCGGGACCGTCAATCTTGTCACGCCGAAACCGCTGAGCTTCAAGGAGCCGACGATTTCGGTTCGCGCACAGGGCGTCTATTCGGAGAATAGCGACAAGTTCGAGCCCGCGATCACCGGTTTCGCGACGACGAAGTTCGCCGACGGACGCATCGGTGTCATGCTCGCGGGCGAGTATCAGAAGCGCACCTCGACGACGCAGACGTTCGAGCGCAACAATTTCCTGGGCCGCACCTACACCGGCACGGGCGGCGGCGTCTTCCCGACCCCGGTGCTGCTGCAATATGAGCAGTTCACCGTCGACCGTTCGCGGCTCGGGCTCAACGGCGCGATCCAGTTCGAGGTGACCCCCGAATTCACGGTCACCGCCGACGCGCTCTATTCGAAGCTCAAGACCGGACGCCGCCAGGATTTCTTTGCTTTCCGCCTGCCGACCGGCGCCAATCCCGTCACCAACCGTGTGGTCGAGAATGGCATGGTCGTCGCGGGCAACGCCAACGGCACCGTCACCACCGCGGGCCAGATCCGCAATGAACCGACCGAAAGCTTCCTCTATGGCCTCAACGGCAAATATGAGGGCGACAACGGGCTGACGATCGAGGCCGACGGCTATTACAGCAAGGGCACGATCGACCAGACGATCCAGATCATCACGCTGCAGGCGACCGCCGCGGTGCCCGGTGCGTTCGACTTCCGCGATCAGACGATCCCGTCGCTGACGCTGGGCGGTACCTTCAACCCGACCGCCTATTCCTCCTACAATCCCGCCACCAACGGCGTGCGCAGCAACCGGCTGATCGGGCTGCTCGAGGAATGGACCGGCAAGCTCGACGTCAGCTATGAAACCGCGGGCGGCGTCACCATCCATGCGGGTGCGCGCTATACCGACCTGCACGCGCAATCGAACGCCTTCCGCAGCCAGGTCACGCCGACGCGCACCGAGATCGAACCCTATCTGAAGCTGATCGATGCGGACGACTTCCTTCCCGACATCGCCGGCACCTTCCCGCGCAGCTTCCTCAGCACCGCGCCGACGTTCGACTATGTCTTCACGCGGGCACAGGCGGCCGAACCCAATCCCAATGCGAACGGCAAGTCGACGCTGCTGCCCAATCTGCAGCGCGACTATGATTTCAGCGAAAGGACGCTCGCGGGCTATCTGATGGTGTCGGGCGAGGGCGAGATTCTGGGCATGCCGTACAAGGCCAATGCCGGCGTACGCATCGCCTCGACGCGGCTGTCGGTCGACAGCTATGTCAATGTCGGGACCGTCAGCACGCTGCGCAACGACAAGAACCGCTATACCAACATCCTGCCCAGCGCGAACATCGCCTTCAACGTCACCGACGATTTCCTCGTCCGCGTTTCGGGTTCGCAGACCATGCAGCGCGCGTCGATCGCCGACCTTTCACCCTCGACCTTCTTCAACGCGACCAACCTGTCGGTCACCGGCGGCAATGTGAATCTCGAACCGCCGATCGCGACGCAGGCCGACATCAGCTTCGAATATTATACGGGCAAGAGCTCGCTGATCTCGGGCGCGGTCTTCTACAAGGACGTCAAGAATTTCATCGCCAGCTTCGTCACCACCGGGGTCGACACGACGCTCGACCCGCAGGGGCGCGAGCTCGTCTTCTCGCGGCCGGAGAATCTGTCGAGCGCGAAGATCAAGGGTTTCGAGGTCGGCATCCAGCAATTCTTCGACTTCCTGCCCTCGCCGCTCGACGGCTTTGGGATCATCGCCAACTACACCTATTCGGATTCGGAGGACCAGTCGGGCTTCCCGCTCGTCGCGGTGTCGAAGAACAGCTATAATCTCGTCGGTCTGTACGAAAAGGGGGCCTTCTCGGCGCGCGTCGCCTATAATTACCGGGACGAGGCGGTGTTCGAATTCTCCGAAGGGCGGCCGAGCTTCGTCGGCTCGCGATCGCAGCTCGACGCGCAGCTCGGGGTCGACATCACGAAGAATTTCGCGCTGTCGTTGCAGGCGCAGAATCTGATGCCGAAGAAATCGGCGACGAGCGAATATAGCGTCAACGAACTTGCGCTGAACAGCTATGCGCTGTCGGAACGGCGGTTCTCGGTCGGGCTGCGCGCCAAATTCTAAACCGCGTCCCGGCGCGTGGCGCGCCATGGCGACAGAGTCCTGAAGGAGCATATCGGGTGATGAATTCGGGTGATCGGCGTGTGCGCCTCGTTTCGGTCTTGGCGCTGGGCGCGGCGCTGGTTCTCCCGGTGCAGGCCCAGCCCGCCAAGCTTCCCGCCATTCTTTCGGACCCGAAAGTCGCCACAGCGAACCCGCTGCCCGATTTTTCCTATGCCGGCTATGGGTTCGGCGTCGCGCCGCTGCCCGCCGACGCGGGGACGGTGATCGACGTCACCGACCATGGCGCGATCCCCGACGACGGGCTCGACGACAGCAAGGCGGTGCTGCGCGCGCTCGCGGCCGCGAACGCGGTGAAGGGCAAGGTGACGCTGCGCTTTCCCAAGGGTCGGACGCAGATCACCGAGATCATCCGCATCACGCGCAGCGACATCACGCTCGACGGCGCCGGGAGCGGCCAGGGTGGCAGCGAGCTGTGGTTTCCGCGGCCGCTGAAGCTCATCGACCAGAGCCATGATTATGACGAACTGCGCCAATATCTGGTGCGCGAGAAGAAGCAGCAGGTCGAGCCCGAGCAGAATATCGACTATCTCTTCACCGAATATAGCTGGGCCGGCGGGATGATCTTCGTCGCGCCCCAGGGCGTGCGGCCGGTATCCTATGACGGCAGCAAGGATGTCCGCGATCCGGTGCTTGCGAGCGGCGTGGCGGGCAAGCAGTTTGCCCGCACGCTGACCGTCGATAATGCCGCGAAGCTGAAGGTCGGCGACGTCGTCCAGCTGCAATGGTTTTCGCTCGACGGGGCGAACAGCAAGATTTTGAAGTCGCTCTATGGCGACACCGACCTGCCGATCGGTTCGCACCACTGGACCTTCCCCAACCGGCCGGTGGTCGCGCAGGCGACGCGCGTCACCGCGATCCGCGGCAAGACGGTGACGCTCGGCGATCCGCTGCTCCACGATGTGCGCGCCGACCAGCCCGCGGTGCTCGCCGCATGGCAGCACCTCGCCAATGTCGGCATCCAGAATCTGCGCCTGCAGTTCCCCGACGCGCCGTCCTTCGGCCACCATCTGGAACAGGGCTATAACGGCATCTACATGACCGGGGTCTTCGACGGCTGGGTCAAGGATCTGACCATCGACCAATCCGACAGCGGCATATTGACCGACAATGCGGCGAGCCTGACGATCGCAAATGTCACGACGACCGGCGCGCGGCGGGCGCATTATTCGGTGCATGTGGGCGCCGTCCACAATGTGCTCGTGAAGGATCTGAAGGTCGAGAATCCCGTGATCCATCCGCTCAGCGTCAACACGCGCTCGACACGCTCGGTCTATCTGCGGCCCGAGGTGATGACGGATGCGATCCTCGACCAGCATAGCGGATCGAATCATCAGAATCTGTTCGATCAGATCGTGATGCATATCGACCCGAAACAGGTGAAGGGCCGCTGGCAATATCAGCTGTGGGTGCGGGGCGGCGCCCCTATTGGAAGCCTGGGCATGGCCTTTACAACACGCTGTGGAATGCGCGGCTGATCATGCCCGACGGCGTGCCCGCCGATGCCGAAGTTGCGATCACCAGCGGGCTGGAGGGCCCCGGCGAGCGGATCGTCGGGCTGCACGCGAACCGCCCGATCGCGGTCGAATATAGGCCGACGCCCTATATCGAGGGACGGGGCAGCCGGTGAGCGGCGCGCCTTCGCTCTATGAGTATCAGCTCGCGCGCCGGAAGCGCTGAGCCCGGATTCAGGACTCTAGCGCGCGGGCGGCGGCGCGACCGACTGGCGGGCGACGAAGGTCGAGGCGAGTATGGTGCTGGCCTCGTCGGCGGCCTTGGCGCCCGGGCCGAGGAAATCGGGGACGAGCGTTTGCGCGGCGCGCACCCCCATTTCGCGGATCGGCCAGCGCACCGTGCTGAGCGCGGGCCAGATATGCGTCGCGGTCGGGCTGTCGTCGAAACCGATGATCGACAGCTCGCCGGGCACTTTGATGCTCTTGCCGTGCGCGACGCTCATCACGCCGGCCGCCATCTCGTCGTTCGAACAGAAGATCGCGGTTGGGGGCGCGGCGAGCGACAGCAGCGTCTCGCCGGCCTCGACGCCCGCCGTATAGCGGTAATTGCCCGGCGCATTGAGTTCGGGCGGCAGGTCCAATCCCGCTTCGGCGAGCGCTTCGCGAAAGCCCTTCTCGCGCTCGGCGGCCGAACGGAAACCAGCCGGGCCGCGCACGAAGCCGATGCGGCGGTGGCCGAGTTCGACAAGCCCGCGCACCGCCTCGGCGACGACCTCGCGGTCGTTCGACGAGATGCAATGCTTCGCATCGTCGAGCGGCGCCGAGCCGATGCGGACATAGCGCACGCCCAAATCCTCGCAGAGCCTGGCGAGATCGTCATTTTCCGAAATCGGCGGCAGCAGCATCGCGCCGATCGGGCGCTGTTTTTCAAGGAAGGTGCGGACGTCGTCGAGCAGCTTGTCCGACCCGCGGTCGACCGGGCGGACGAGCAGCGCAAGGTCGCTGTCCTTGATCGCGTCGAGCACGCCGCGCTGGAAGTTGAGCACCGTCTGCGCGTTCGGATTGTCGTGGAGCAGCGCGATCAGGAAGTTGCGGCGGAAGGCGAGCGCGCGCGCTTGCGGATTGGGCACGAAGCCCAGCTGCTCGATCGCCTGTTCGACCGCGGTGCGCGTCTTGTCGGTCAGGAATTCGGACCGGTTGATGACCCGGCTCACCGTTTTTTTCGAAACGCCTGCAAGCGCCGCCACATCGTTGATCGTCGGTTGCTTGCCGCCCGGCCCCTTGCCCCCCGGCCCCTTGTCCTGTGCCGCCATATTGTCTTTCCCTTGCAAGTCCGGCCGCGCCGGGCTCGCCTTTTCTTTTCTGATGGGCGCTCGAACGCGTAAAATCAACTGCCCGGCGGGGTTGCCAACGCCTCTTGACACCGGTTACCATCAAATCTAGCAGTGCGGCAAGCCGGAAATATCGAGCGAGGATGTCCCCCATGTTTTCCAAGACCTATTACGCCACCCATCCCGTGATGATGGAGGAGGTGTCGAACGCCGAGCTGCGCGACCGCTATCTGATCCAGAATCTGTTCAGCGAGGGAGAATGCATCCTCAACTACACCCACGCCGACCGGTTCGTGATCGGCGGCGTCGCCGTCGGTTCGGTGCCGGTCAAGCTGCCGGCGCAGACCGAACCGCCGTCGGCCGCGGGTCACCCGTTCCTCGAACGCCGCGAGCTTGCGATCGTCAACGTTTCGGCGGTCGAGGGTACCGTTACCGTCGATGGCGAGAGCTTCACGCTTGGCAACAAGGATTGCCTCTATGTGACGATGGGCGCGACGGACGTCGAATTTGCGGGCGAAGGCGCGCGCTACTATCTGGCGTCGTGCCCCGCGCACAAGGCGTTTGCGACGCGCAAGCTCGGTATCGCCGACGCCAACAGGCTCGACCGCGGCAGCCTGGCCGAGTCGAACGAGCGCAGCATCTACCAGCTCGTCATCCCCGGCGTTTGCGACAGCGCGCAGCTCGTCATGGGCCTGACCGTGCTCAAGGAAGGCAGCGTCTGGAACACGATGCCGCCGCACATCCACGAGCGCCGCAGCGAAATCTATTTCTATTTCGAACTCGACAATGGCGACACTGATCGCGTCATGCACTTCATGGGCGAAGGCGAAGCGACGCGCCACATCGTGATGCAGAACGAGGAAGCGGTGATCTCACCGCCCTGGTCGATCCACATGGGCGCGGGGACGAAATCCTATGCCTTCATCTGGGCGATGGCGGGCGAGAATCAGGATTATACCGACATGAACGTCCTCGACATCTGTCAGCTGTCGTAATCCACTTGTCGTCACCCCGACTTGATCCGGGGTCCAGGCGGCAGTGCAGAAATGGATGCCGGATCAAGTCCGGCATGACGAAGGGTAAGAGGATGCCAATGTTCGACCTGACAGGCAAAGTCGCGCTCGTCACGGCGCCAATACCGGCATCGGGCAGGGGATCGCGGTCGCGCTCGCCGAAGCGGGAGCCGACATCGCCGCCGCGGGCCGCTCGCCCGCCGACGCCACCGTCGGCAAGGTGCGCGGTCTCGGCCGCCGGGCCGAGAATTTCGCCGCCGACCTGTCGAGCGTCGGCGCGGTACAGCCGCTTGTCGACGCGGTGCTCGCCGAATTCGGCCGCATCGACATCCTCGTCAACAATGCCGGCATCATCCGCCGCGCCGATGCGGTCGACTTCACCGAAGACGATTGGGACGCGGTGATGGACACCAATTTGAAGACGCTCTTCTTCCTCTGTCAGGCAGTCGGCAAGCATATGATCGCGCGCGGCAGCGGCAAGATCATCAACATCGCCTCGATGCTGACCTTCCAAGGCGGCATCCGCGTGCCGAGCTACACCGCGTCGAAATCGGGCGTCGGCGGGCTCACCAAGCTGCTCGCGAACGAATGGGCGGTGAAGGGCGTGCAGGTCAATGCGATCGCGCCGGGCTATATCGCGACGAACAACACCGCCGCGCTGCAATCGGACGAGACGCGCAACCGCCAGATCATGGAACGCATTCCCGCGGGCCGCTGGGGCGATCCCGCCGATATCGGTGGCGCGGCGGTCTTCCTCGCGTCGTCGGCGTCGGACTATGTGCAGGGCCATATCCTCGCCGTCGACGGCGGCTGGCTCGCGCGCTAGCATCGCGCCATGACCGGCCGCCTTGTCTTTTTCGGCGAACTGCTGATCCGCCTGACCGCGCCGGGCAACGAGCTGCTGATGCAGTCGCCGGCGCTCGACCTCCACGTCGGCGGCGCCGAGGCGAATGTCGCGATCGGGCTTGCCCATCTGGGGCACGACTGCGCGATGGTGAGCCGCATTCCCGCGAATGCGCTGGGGCGCGGCGCTGTCGCGGCGGTGCGCGGCGCAGGCGTCGATTGCGCCGGCGTCGGCGCCGGACCGGGACGCATGGGCCTCTATTTCCTCAGCGTCGGGGCGGGGCTGCGCGCCTCGGAGATCGTCTACGACCGCGCCGGATCGAGCTTCGCGGCGGCCGGGCCCGCGGATTATGATTTCGACCGCCTGCTCGCCGGCGCCGGCCTGCTCCACCTGTCGGGCATCACTCCCGCGCTCGGCCCGCGTTCGGCCGAAGCGGCGCTGGCGGCGGCGCGCGCGGCACGGCGGCTCGGTGTCCCCGTCAGCTTCGACGGCAATTACCGCGCGATGCTGTGGGACGCGTGGGACAGCGATCCGCGGACGATCCTGTCCGAGCTGATCGCAGCCGCCGACATCCTGTTCGGCAACCACCGCGATCTGTCGCTGGTGCTCGGGAGCGAATTCAGCGGCGAAGGGGAGGACCGGCGCCGCGAAGCGGCCGAGGCGGGTTTTGCGGCCTTCCCGGGCCTGAAGCTGATCGCCTCGACCGCGCGCCATGTCGTGACCGCCGACCACCACCGCATCGCGGCGCGCATCGACCTGCGTGAAAATTGCCACCAGACCGGCGAGATCGACGTCACCGGCATCGTCGACCGCATCGGCGCGGGCGACGCCTTTGCCGCCGGTGTCCTGCACGCGCATCTGTCCGGTGGCGATGCGCGCGCGATGGCAGACAGCGGTCTCGCGCTCACCTGCCTCAAACATTCGCTGCCGGGCGACGCGAGCCGCTTCTCTCAAGCCGATATCGACGCCTTCCACGGCGGCGGACTGGATGTCCGCCGCTGAGGTCCGTAATCGGATGCGGACCCTGCACCGATCATCCGCATAATCCCGATAAATGTCGAGCCGGCGCCAGCTTGAGCGGGTTCGTATTCGCCGTATATTCGCTTGCCTTTGACACCGGTGTCTCTTACACCGCTCCGCGGAAGAGGGAAAAGATAAAGATGCTGGCGACAAGCGATCAAGAGAATGTTGCGCGGGCCCTGATCGACGCCCGTGCGGGGAAGACACCGCTTACCGCCTATCCCGGCGCGATGCCGCAGACGATGGCCGAGGCCTATGCGATCCAGGATCGGGCGATCGCACTCGACGGGCGCCGTATCGGCGGGTGGAAGGTCGGGCGTATCGCCGCCGATCTGATCGACCGCTACGGC
>JACDQN010000521.1 GCA_015657575.1 Sphingopyxis sp. | reverse complement strand
TCGCGCATTCGAACGCGTCGCCGGGCGAGCGGGCAGCGATCACCGGCATCGGCGCGTCACCATTGCGGCCATAGACCGCCTGATAGAGATCCGACTGCTCGGTCTTGGTCGGCAGGCCCGTCGAGGGACCGCCGCGCTGCGAATTGACGATGACGAGCGGCAGTTCGGTCATGATGGCGAGGCCCATCGCCTCGCCCTTGAGCGCGATACCGGGGCCGGAAGAGCTAGTGACGCCCAACGACCCGCCATAGCTCGCACCGATAGCCGAACAGATCGCGGCAATTTCATCCTCGGCCTGGAAAGTCGTGACGTCATATTCCTTGAGCCGCGACAGATGATGCAGGATCGCCGACGCGGGTGTGATCGGATAGCCGCCGAAGAACATCGGCAGCTTCGCAAGCTGCGCGCCTGCAACGAGGCCAAGCGCAATGCCTTCGGCCCCGGTCAGCGTGCGATAGAGGCCCGGGGCCACCGGCGCCGGATCGACATGATGCTGTTTGAGCGGCCCTGCCAGCTCGGCGGTCTCGCCATAGGCATGACCCGCATTGAGCGCTGCAACGTTCGCTGCAGCAAGGTTCGGGTCTTTCGCGAACTTGCCGCTCAGCCAGTCGATCAGCGGCTGGCGGTCGCGGTCGAACATCCAGAGCGAAAGCCCCAGCGTCCACATATTCTTGCAGCGCAAGGCTTCTTTGTTGCCGAGCCCGAAGGGCTTGACCGCGTCCATGGTGAGCTGGCTGATGTTGAGCTTCAGCAGCTGCCATTTGGCGAGGCTACCGTCCTCGAGCGGATTGGCGTCGTACTTCGCTTTGGCGAGGTTGCGGTCGTTGAACTCGCCCTCGTCGGCGATGATCAGCCCGCCCTGCTTCAACTGCGGGACATTGGTCTTGAGCGCCGCCGGGTTCATCGCGACGAGCACGTCCGGCGCATCGCCCGCGGTCTCGATCGCCGAGGAACCGAAATTGATCTGGAACGCCGAAACGCCGAACAGCGTCCCCTGCGGCGCACGGATTTCCGCCGGAAAGTCGGGAAATGTCGCGAAGTCGTTGCCCGCGAGTGCCGACGACAATGTGAACTGACCGCCGGTCAGCTGCATCCCGTCGCCGCTATCGCCGGCAAATCGAACCACCACTGCGTCGGAAAGGGGGGACTGCCGCTCGCCGGGCTTGTCCTTTACCACTGTCGCCATTTTCTGCTTCTGCCTTTGAATCTTGCGAACCTGTGACAATGGCCTAGGCCTCCACGCGCGCGGTCGCAATTGAGAAAAAATTGTGCGCCGCAAAGCGCTCACGGTGGTGGGTTTCGATTTGCGATTGAATTTGCAGGATCGATTGGCGAATAACGCTGGAAAATATTGACCAGGGAGAGACGCACGTGACCGATGAATCGACCCATTACACGCGCCCCGATGTGGCCGCCTTCCTTGCCTTTCTGAACGCTCAGGAGGGCCCGAAAATGGAGGATCTGCCGCCCGAAGGCGGGCGCGAGATGTTCCGGGTTATGGGCCAGCT
The DNA here is from genome assembly GCA_015657575.1 of Sphingopyxis sp. Lineage (GTDB taxonomy): Bacteria > Pseudomonadota > Alphaproteobacteria > Sphingomonadales > Sphingomonadaceae > Sphingopyxis. The sequence continues at coordinate 2,566 of JACDQN010000521.1, read as the reverse complement.
TGCCGACGTACCGCGCGGTGAGATCGCGGTGGTCGAGGACCGGACGATCCCCGGTCCGGCGGGCGACATCGCGATCCGTATCTATGACAACCGTCCCGACCGCGAGACGGGGCCGATCATGGTCTTCTATCATGGCGGCGGCTGGGTCATCGGCGACCTCGACACGCACGATCCCTATTGCGCCGAGGCCGCGCGACAACTCGACATGCCGGTGATCGCGGTCGATTACCGCCTTGCCCCCGAACACCCCTTCCCTGCCGCGCCGATCGATTGCGAGGCCGCGACGCGCTGGATCGCCGACAATATTCCCTGCACCGGGCTTGTCCTCTCGGGCGAAAGCGCCGGCGGCAATCTGACGATCGCGACCGCACTTACTCTCCGCGATACGCCGGCGTCGAAACCGGTCATCGCGATCCATCCTATCTATCCGGCGGTGACGACGCACGACGACTGGCAAAGCTATCGCGACTTTGGCGAGGGCCATTTGCTCACCAAGGGCAGTATGACCTGGTTCGGTGATCACTATGCCGCCGACCCCGCCGACTACCGCGCCTCGCCGCTCGATTTCCCCGCCGAAGGCCTGCCGCCGACGGTGCTGGTGACCGCGGGACTCGACCCCTTGCGCGACCAAGGGCGTGCCTATGCTGCGAAGCTGGTCGAGGCAGGGGTGACCACGGTCTACCGCGAGGGAGCGGGGACTATTCATGGCTATATCAACCTGTCGCAGGCGATCCCGAGCGCGAAGGACGATATTCGCAGCGCACTGACCATATTGAAAGCGATCGTCGCCGAAGCTACCGGGGCGACATGATCGACCATAGCAAACTTCCCTATCGCCCCTGCGCAGGCGTAATGCTCGCCAATCGCGACGGCCGCGTCTTCGTCGGCCAGCGTCTCGATACCACCAGCGAAGCATGGCAGATGCCACAGGGCGGCATCGACGAAGGCGAAGAGGCCGAAGAAGCCGCGATCCGCGAACTGGGCGAGGAAACCGGCATACACGGCGGGCTGGTCGAGATTATTGCGCGCAGCCGCGAGGAATATTTCTATGACCTCCCCGATCATCTGATCGGCAAGATGTGGGGCGGCAAATATCGCGGTCAGCGCCAGCACTGGTTCCTGATGCGGTTCATGGGTGACGACAGCGACATCGATATCCACACCAAGCATCAGGAATTTCGGGCCTGGCGCTGGGCGGAGCTGAACGAGATCGAGAAGCTGATCGTTCCGTTCAAGCGGGCGCTTTACCGGGGTCTCGTGGAGGAGTTCGGCCCGCTCGTCTGACCCTTGAGCGCAATCGCGGTACGAAAGACATCGGCGAACATCTCCGCCGTCAGCCGCCCGGTGTTCGTGTTGTAACGCGAGCAATGATAGCTATCGACCAGATACCGTTCGTCGGGCAGTGCATGGACGGCGCCATGCGCAAAGGGATAGGCCGCAAGCCGCATACCCGCAGCCCGTAGAGTGGCGTCGTGCGCGATCCGGCCGAGCGCGATAATCACCCGCACCTTCGGCAAGGCCGCAAGCTGCGTTTCGAAGAACGGCCGGCAGTTCTGGATCTCCGCCGGCGTGGGCTTGTTCTGCGGCGGTAGGCATTTGACGCTGTTGACGATAATCGCGCCTTTCATCGTCAGCCCGTCGTCGATGCGCGCATCGTAGCGGCCCCGGCTCAAGCCGAACTCCGCAAGCGTCGCAAACAGCAGGTCGCCGGCATAATCGCCGGTGAACGGCCTCCCCGTCCGGTTGGCGCCATGCTTGCCCGGTGCCAGTCCTGCGAAAGCCAGCCAGGCATCCGGATCGCCGAAGGCATGGACCGGCGCGTTCCACCAGTCGGGATGCTCGATCTGGCATTCGCGCCGCAAAGCGACGAGCCGCGGACAGCGCGGGCAATCGCGCGGCGGTTCGGTACCGGGCAACGGGCTACCAATTTTCACATATCTGCGATAGGCGCGCGGGGATGAGCAACGCAACACCGCTTCCGCTTTATGCCATCGGCCTTGGGTCGAACCGACGGCACGTTCGCTATGGCGATCCGCGCGCGGTGCTGCTCGCGGCCCTCGCCGCGCTGGAAAACGACGATATCGAAGCTATCGACGCCAGCCCGATCGTCACCAGCAACCCCCTCGGCCCCTCACGCCGCCGCTACGCGAACGCAGTGGCACTCGTCGCATCGGAGCTCAGCCCGCCCGAAATGCTGGAACGGCTGCAGGAAGTCGAGGCGAGCTTCGGCCGTCGTACCGGCCAGCGCTGGGGTCCGCGCACACTTGATCTCGATATTCTGCTCTGGTCCGGCGGCGCTTGGTCCGACGGCACCCTCACCGTCCCGCACCCGGCGATCGAGCGGCGCGATTTTGTGCTCGGGCCGCTTCGCGCGATAGTACCGGAATGGCAGCACCCCCTAACCGGCCGGAGCGTACGCCAACTCGCGGTACGCCTGATGCGTCCGAAGCCGGTTGACCGGAAGGGATCGGGGCACTAGGGCGACGGCTCACTTCGCGATACCGCTGGATCGGAACCGCGTCGGGCCCTTAGCTCAGTCGGTAGAGCAACTGACTTTTAATCAGTA
>JACDQN010000520.1 GCA_015657575.1 Sphingopyxis sp. | reverse complement strand
TGGCGCGCTATCCGGGCGATCTTGTCGTCGGCGAGGACAAGGGGCCGCTCGCCGACATGATCCGGCGCCACAGCAGCGGCCAGCAGGTCGGCGGCGACCTGTCGATCCGGCTCGCGGGGCAGCCCGAAGAGCCGGTGTCGATGCGCGTCGTCGGCGTGCGCGGACTGGGCGAGGCAGCGGTGCTGCTCAGCCTCAAGGATTCGAGCGAGGAATCGCGGTTGAAACGCCAGGTGGCGCAGGCGTCGAAGATGCAGGCGGTCGGCCAGCTTGCGGGCGGCGTCGCGCACGACTTCAACAATATCCTGACCGCGGTGCTCGGCAGCTGCGACTTGATGCTGATGCGGCACACGCCGGGCGACAGCGACTATGACGACATCCAGCATATACGCAGCAATGCCAACCGCGCTGCCAGCCTGACGCGGCAATTGCTCGCCTTCTCGCGGCAACAGACGCTGCGGCCGCAGATATTGCAGCTGCCCGACGTGATTTCGGAGGTGTCGCACCTGCTCAAGCGGCTGATCGCCGATACGGTGCAGCTGTCGGTGCATCATGGCCGCGGGCTCGGGGCGGTGCGCGCCGACCCGGGGCAGCTCGAACAGGTCATCATCAACCTTGCGGTCAACGCGCGCGACGCGATGCCGGGCGGCGGGACGCTGACGATCGAGACCTATCCGGTATCGGCGGCCGACGTACGCCAGATGGGCAATGAGTTCATGCCGCCCGCCGACTATAGCGCGCTTCGCGTCAGCGACACGGGGATGGGTATTGCGCCCGATGTGCTCCCCAAGATTTTCGAACCCTTCTTCACGACCAAGGACGTCGGCAAGGGGACGGGGCTCGGCCTGTCGACCGTCTATGGCATCATCAAGCAGTCCGCGGGTTTTATCTTTGCCGACAGCAAGCTGGGCGAAGGCACGAGCTTCACTGTCTATCTGCCTGTCCATCGCGCCGACGGCGACACGCCCGTGGTCGCACAGCCGCCGCCGAAACCGAAAAAAAATCAGTGGGGCACGGGAACGATCCTGCTCGTCGAGGATGAGGATATGGTACGTGCCGTCGCCGAGCGCGCGCTGAGTCGCGCCGGTTACACCGTCGTCACGGCATCGCAGGGTGAAGAGGGGCTCGAGCGTTTCGGGGCTATGGACAAGGTCGATTTGATATTGAGCGACGTCGTGATGCCGACGATGGACGGGCCGGCAATGGTCCGCGCCATGCGCGCCAAGCGCCCCGATTTGCCGGTGCTGTTCATGTCGGGCTATGCGGAGGAGCAATTGCGCCAGTCGATCCATATCGACGACGTTGCCTTCCTGCCCAAGCCCTTTTCGGTCGCGCAACTGACCGAGGCGGTATCGGCGGCGCTGGACGATGCCGCGCACCGGGCGGCGCCGCATGGATAATCGCCGCATCCTGATCGTCGAGGACGACGTGCTGATCGGCATGATGCTGGTCGACATGTTCGACGCGCTCGACCTTCCCGAGCCCGCACAGGCGACGACGAACGAAGAAGCGCTCGCGATCATCGCGGGGGAGTCGGTCGCGGGCGCGCTCGTAGACATCAACCTCGGCGACGAAAAGGGGTGGCCGGTGGCCGACGCGCTCGCGGAGAAAGACATCCCCTTTGCCTTCACCTCGGGCGGCGGCGACGTGATTCCTCCGGCGCACGCGCATCGCAAGCTGGTGACCAAACCGTTCCGGATCAGCGATATCGAGGCCACTCTGGATCAATTCTTCGCGAAATAACACGCCTTTCCCGTCGTCGACTTTATTTTGTTCCCCACTTGTTCCTTGAGAACAAATGTGGCACACAGGTTCGGCGTTGCGATGGTTCTGCCGTCGCTTTAGAGCAGGAAAGGGACGGTCATGGCCGGACAATTGTCACTCGTCGAATCGGGGAAATCAGTGAACGGAACGGACAGGCAAAAGGCGCTCGACGCCGCGCTCGCGCAGATTGATCGCGCCTTTGGCAAGGGCTCGGTGATGAAATTGGGCTCGAAGGAAGCCATGCAGGTCGAGGCGATCTCGACCGGCTCGCTCGGGCTCGACATCGCTCTCGGCGTCGGCGGCCTGCC
>JACDQN010000519.1 GCA_015657575.1 Sphingopyxis sp. | reverse complement strand
CTGCGGGATCGTCGTGTTCTGCGCTTCGTCGAGGATGATGAAAGCGTCGGCGAGCGTGCGCCCGCGCATGAAGGCGAGCGGCGCGATCTCGATCTCTCCGCTCGCGATGCGGCGCTCGACCTGCTCGGCGGGCAGGCAGTCGTGGAGCGCGTCGTAGAGCGGGCGGAGGTACGGATCGACCTTTTCCTTCATGTCGCCGGGCAGGAAGCCGAGCTTTTCGCCCGCCTCGACCGCGGGGCGCGACAGGATCAGGCGCTGGACGCTGCCGGTGATGAGCTGCGCCACGGCCTGCGCAACCGCAAGATAGGTCTTGCCGGTCCCCGCTGGGCCGAGCGCGAAAATCACATCGTCGCGCGCGAGCGCCTGCATATAGGGGACCTGCGATGGCGCGCGCGGGACGATGGTCTTTTTGCGCGTGCGGATCATGATCGGCGGCGCTTCATTCTTGTCGTGACGGATGATGCCGTCGAGCGTTGGCTGCGCCGACATCGCGATCACGCCGTCGACCATGCCGGCGTCGACCTCCTGCCCCTGTTCGATGCGATTGTAGAGGTCGGTAAGCACGTCGCGCGCGCGCGCCGCGGCTTCGGCCTCGCCCTCGATCTGGACGCGGTTGCCGCGCGCCGAGATATAGACGCCGAGGCGGTTCTCGATCGCGACGAGGTTGCGGTCGAACTCGCCGAAGAGGATGCCCAGCAATTGTGTCCGTTCAAATTCGGCCGTCAGTCGGACGCGATCGCCGGGTTCGGCGGGGGATGCGGCGGTCATCGGGCGTTTGGACACGTGGGCAAGGCTCCTTCAGATCGGCAGGGTCAGCATTCTCTAACCGTTCGCCCTGAGCTTGTCGAAGGGCCGTTCTTTTCTTTGACGCTGCAAGAAGAAGGACGGTGCTTCGACAAGCTCAGCACGAAAGGAATAGAAATAGCGGATGGCACTAGGCAACCGCTTCCATCAGCGGTTCGGCACCGAGGCTGTTCGGCCCCGCCGAAATGACCCGCACATCGACCATATCGCCGATCTTGAGCCCGGGGGCGATGACGTGCACCGACTGGAGCCAGGGCGACTTGCCGATCAGCTGGCCGTCGAGCTTGCCCTTGCGTTCGAGGAGCAGGCGCGTCGTGCGGCCGACGGTGGCTTGGTTGAACGCCTGCTGCTGTTCGTTGAGCAGCGCTTGCAAGCGCTGGAGCCGGTCGTTCATCACCGCTTCGTCGATCTGATCGCCCATCGTCGCCGCGGGCGTACCGGGGCGGCGCGAATATTTGAAGCTGTACGCCATCGCATAATTGGTCGCGCGGACGATATCGAGCGTCGCCTGGAAATCTTCCTCGGTCTCGCCGGGAAAGCCGACGATGAAATCGCCCGAGACGGCGATGTCGGGACGCACGGCGCGGACGCGGTCGATGACCCTGAGATAGCTTTCGACCGAATGGCTGCGGTTCATCGCCGCGAGGATGCGGTCGCTGCCCGCCTGCACCGGCAGGTGGAGGAAGGGCATCAGCTTCTCGACCTCGCCATGCGCGGCGATCAACCCGTCGGTCATGTCGTTCGGATGGCTGGTGGTGTAGCGGATGCGTTCGAGCCCGTCTTCGCGCGCGAGTTCGCGGATCAGCCCGTCGAGGCCGATCGCCCGGCCCTTGTCGTCCTCGCCGTCCCACGCGTTGACGTTCTGGCCGAGCAAGGTGATTTCGCGCACGCCGCCCGCGACGAGCGCGCGCGCCTCGGCGATCAGGTCGGCGAAGGGCCGGCTGATCTCGGCGCCGCGCGTGTAGGGCACGACGCAGTAAGTGCAGAATTTGTCGCAGCCTTCCTGCACGGTCAGGAAAGCGGTCGGGCGCTGGCCGCCGGCGCGCTTCGGCAGCGCGCCGAACTTGCTTTCGAGCGGCATGTCGAGATCGATCGCCTTCTCGCCCCTTTGGGCGCGCGCGATCAGTTCGGGCAGGCGGTGATAGGCCTG
>JACDQN010000518.1 GCA_015657575.1 Sphingopyxis sp. | reverse complement strand
CTCGCGGTCAGCCCGGCCGGACGCCGTCGTAGATCAGCGATTCGGGAAGGCCAGTACAGCGCAGCGCCTCATATCCGGCCGGCGTCTGGAGAATTACCGCGCCTTGAGGGCCCGACCGGATGATCGCGTCCTCCTCGGTCACCTTGCCCGTCGCGCGGTCGGTGCGGCGGATATGGACGCGGTTGCCGAGCGATCCGTCGAGCAGGCTCGCGGGCGACAGCAGCGCAGCGTCGCGATTCTTCTGCACGACGCCGCCGGGCAGACCGGTGACGATCGCCGACACCGCGACCATCCCCTCCGCCACGCCCTCGAAGCGCAGCCGCGATTCCCCCGCGGGCAGGTCGATCGTCCGCGTTTCGGAAATCAGCGCAAAACCGTTCAGCCAGTCGCGATTGATCTCGCCGCCCTCGTCGCGATCGGGATCGCGAAAGATGCTGACCGCAACCTTGTCGGGCGCCGCCGAGGTGACGACCGATTCGGCTGCCGCGGGCGACGCGGCGAACAACAGCAGTAGAGGCGCGATGCGGCGCACGGCGCGCGGCGTCAGTAGCGCGTTTCGAAGGTGGCGGTGATCGTGGTCTCGCTGTTCGCGGGAATCGTAACCCGCCACTGGACACCGTCCGCGTCGAGCCGCTGGCTTTTCTCGCTTTCGGTGATGACCTTGGTCTCGGCCCAGTACCAGTCGAGCCCGCGCTGGCGCAGGTCGAGCGTGACCGGCTGCGGCCGCGCATTGGTGAGCAGATAGGACATCGACGAGCGCCAGACATGCTCGCCGCGCTTTTCGCGCGAGACGACGGTCGCCTTGACCTTCACGTCGAACGCGTCGCCAGTCTTCAATCCCAGCTCGCTGCCCATCGGGGTGTGGCCGATCTGGTTCTCGCCGATGAACTGCGGATCGCCGCGCAGGTCGCGCTGATAGAAGCGCACCGTGCCCGCGGGGAGCGCGTCGCCCAGCCCGCCCTCGCGGCTCGAGGTGAATTTGATCACGCTTGCCGCGCTCATCGGCTCGGTCATATTGTTGAAGCCGCCGAGCGTGAATTCATAGATTTTCTGCGCCGGCACCTTCGCGACGTCGAGGAAGCTCACCTGCTTGGTCTGCGCGTTGGCGATCGTCGTGCGTTCGGGCAGCGGATAGAGATAATAGTCGCCAAGCTGTTCACGCGGCGCGGTTTGCGTCCCCGCGCTGCGCAGATTGCCCGGACCCGCCGGCTGCGGGCGATACCGCCCCGGCTGGCCATAGCTCGAAATCCCGCCCGCCGACGGAGTCCCCGCCACAAGCAGCGTCTTCGCATCCTCGAAGGTCGTGCCGGTGTTGTTGGTCAGCGTGACCCAGCCCTGCACGTCGATCGTCCCCGCCTTCTCGTCGAACAGCGACACATAGTCGGCCGACCAGCCGAGCCCGTTCGTCAGATAGGACAGTGTCGCGGCCGCGTCCCGGCGCGCTGGCTCTCGACGGTGATCGACAGCGTCGGCTTGGCGCGCAGATTCGGCGGAATCTTGTCGAAGATCACCGCACCGGCAGCCCGTCGTCGCGCAAGATCTCGATTCGCGCGCCGATCTGCAACACCACACCGCCGTTCACAGCAAGCACCTTCGCCCGCTCCCGCGTCTCGGCACCGGTCGCCGGATTGATGCGCAGCAGCGTCACCGTCTCGCCGACCGCCTTCTGCATCAGCGCGTTGGGCGACAGCAGGTCGTAATCGAAATTCTGTTCGACGATCGCGGTGCCGTCGGCGGCGAAGGACACCGTCTGCGGACGGATCTGCGCCGATACGTCGGGAAACTCCTGCCGCGTCCGGCCGGCAGGGAAGTTGATCTGGCGGATATCCTGCACCAGCGACTGGCCGCCATTATAGATGGTGACGGCAAGCTCGCCCTGCGCATTGCCCTGCGTCGGGTCCTGCGCGGCGGCGGAAAGCGGCGCCGTGGCTGCCGCGACGCAAAGCAAGGCCCAAGCGCGCATAAAAAACCTCCCCGCAAGCAATCTTGCGGGGAGGCTATGTCATGTTCGGGCCAAAAACCAGCGTGAAAACGCGGACTTATTCGGCCGCCTCGACCCCGGGGTCGCGCGGCGCGAGCGTGCGGCGGGTACGGCGGGCCTTGGGGCGCGGGCGCTTCGCCCTCGTCGCTTTCGTCGGTGCTCGCTTCGGGGCGGCCGATCGCGGGCGGCAGCACGGCGGTATCGATGCCGCCATCATGGCCTTCGTCGCCGGCTTCGGCGCGCGGACGGCGCGGGCCGCGGCGCGATGCGCGCGGCGCGGGCGCCGGTGCTCGGCCGTTCGACTGCGCTGTCGTCGCCTTCGTCGCTGGTCTCGACCTCACGGCGCGG
>JACDQN010000517.1 GCA_015657575.1 Sphingopyxis sp. | reverse complement strand
GGTCGGGGAGAGAGGGATTCGAACCTCCGGCCCCTGCCTCCCCGAAGACAGTGCTCTACCAGGCTGAGCTACTCCCCGACCGATCTTTGCACCGGCGGGCCGATGCGAAGGCAGGGCGGTCCTCTAGACGCGCATTTTGCGAACATCAAGCGCCAATCGGCACATCGGCCACGATTGCTGCAACTACATCAAGCAGGCATTGCGAAAGCTGAAATGACCACTTTGGACGAAAATCAGATGATCGGCGAGGTCGATGCCGAGCGGATGCAGAAACAGCGCGGCTGCGCGCGTGCAGGCGATGTCGGCCTCGCTCGGCCAGGCGAGGCCGGACGGGTGATTATGCGCCATCAGTACGCTCGCCACATTGCGGTCGAGCAACGCGCGCCAGCATTGCGCTGGAATGCTGCACCGGCCCGTCGCATCGCCGTCGGCGCGCTGGGTGGCGACCAGCCGGCCGAAACCGTCGAAGGCGAGCAGCAACAACGCCTCGCGATCGGCGGGAAAGCAGGGGCGGAGCAACTGGCGCGCGACCGCATCCTCCGCCTTGCACGGAACGAATCCGGCAAGCATCGCCGGATCGGGCAATTTGCCCACGGGTTCGAGCAGCATCATGGCGCATCGTCATGCGCCGCGCGCGCGCCATTCCCAAGCCCCGACCGAACCGTATCGGAGCTTGATGGCGGACGCCGCAGCGTCCCCTTGTCGCCCGCTCGCGGGAAGCCTAGCAAAGAGAGCTCAAGCCGGGAGCCAGCCTTGTCCGATTCCATCCATTATGAACTGCAATATCTCGACCTGATGCGCCGTATCTGGATCGAAGGCGACGAACGGGTCGATCGCACCGGCGTCGGAACGCGCTCGCTGTTCGGGGAAACCATGCGATTCTCGCTAGAGGATGATGCGATCCCGCTGCTCACGACGAAGCGCGTCTATTGGAAGATCGCGCTGCGCGAGATGCTGTGGTTCCTCACCGGCGATACCAATATCCGCCCGCTGGTGGCGCAGGGCGTGAAGATCTGGACCGACTGGCCGCTCGACAAATATCGCAAGGCGAGCGGCGAGGATATTAGCGCCGAGGATTTCGAGGCGCGCATTGTCGCCGATTGACGCTTTGCGGCGCAATGGGGCGATCTGGGCCCGGTCTATGGCCATCAATGGGTCAATTGGCCGCGGTACGAACCCGCGGGTGAGGGGCTTTTCCGCCGTGCGAGCCGGGGGCACAACCAGATCGCGGCGCTGGTCGATTCGCTGAAGACAAATCCGGGATCGCGGCGGCACATCTTTACCGGCTGGAACGTCGCGGACCTCGATCGCATGGCGCTGCCGCCGTGTCACATGACCTATCAATTCCACGTCCGCAGCGATGGCGGGCTGTCGTGCCTGCTGTTCCAGCGTTCCTGCGATCTGGGGCTCGGCTTTGCTTTCAACATTTTCGAGGCTGCGCTACTGACGCGGATGATCGCCGATCAGACGGGCCTTCGTGCGCATGAGGTCGTGTGGACCGGGGGCGACGTGCACCTCTACCTCAACCACGCCGAACTGGTCGAACAGCAGTTGCAGCGGATTCCCGACGGCGCGCCGAAGCTGCGCATCCTTCGCCGGCCTTCGAGCATTTTCGATTATCGGTTCGAGGATTTCGCGGTCGAGGCCTATGCACCGCAGGCGCATATTTCCGCGCCCGTCGCGGTCTGATCGCACCCGTTGCATTCGCATGGAGACTGTAATAAAATGTCGTCACGATGAAATATAACTAGGCGCGCGATTCGCGCCCGAAGGGAAGAAGATATGCCTGAGTCGGATAGCCGACCGGCGAGCAACTTGCCGCCGCTGTCGCTCCATATCCCTGAGCCACGCTACCGCCCGGGAGACACTCCCGACTTCGGCAATATCGAGGTTCCGCCGGTCGACGCGACCCCGCGTCCCAGCGAGACGACCAAACCCGATGCGATGCGCGAGCTGTGCTACGGTCTCGTCCGCGTGCTCGATTTCGACGGCGTCGCGAAGGGGCCGTGGGACCCGAAGCTGAGCGCCGAGCGGCTGCGCGCGATGCTGCGCTACATGATGCTCGTCCGCGCGTTCGACGACCGCATGTTCCGTGCGCAGCGGCAGGGCAAGACCAGCTTCTACATGAAGTGCACCGGCGAAGAGGCGACCTCGGTCGCCTCGACGATGGCGCTCGATCGCGGCGACATGTGTTTCCCCAGCTATCGCCAGCAGGGCATCCTG
>JACDQN010000516.1 GCA_015657575.1 Sphingopyxis sp. | reverse complement strand
CGCGCGCGCCGCGGGCACCAGTCGATCCGGCGCTCGACGCCGAACAGCGGCACGGCCGCGCCGGGGCCGACGATCACCGGCACCACCGCCTTGCCGACCTGCTCGACGAGCCATTCCTGTTGTTCGCTCGCCCATTTGATCGCGCGCGCGGCACTGGCGCGGCGCGGCAGGGTCAGGCGCAGCTCGCCACGCGGGGCATCGAAAACGAGGCGGTAGCGGCGCGATTGGGCATGATGGACCAGCCGCACCGGCCAAGGCTCGCCCGCGACCCAGATATGCGGCCCCTCGGCCCCCGGATTATACGACGCGTTCGACAAGATGATTTTCCAGCGGCCCCGCCATATCCTCGCCGACCGTCCAGCCGACGATCGACTGGCCGGCGCGGTGGACGGCGTCGCGATCGCCGCTGACCAGATAGTGCCATTCGGGCAGCGGCCGCCCCTCGGCACGCAAGCGATAGGCGCAGCTTTGCGGCAGCCATTCGATGTCGGCGACCTTCGCCTTGGTCAGCGTCAGGCAATCGGGGACATGGCGGCGGCGATGCTTGTAGTCGCCACAGCGCGCGGTTTTGAGGTCGAGCAGCCGGCACGCGACATTGGTCGGATAGATGCGGCCCGTGTCCTCATCCTCCAGCTTGTGCAGGCAGCATTTGCCGCAGCCGTCGCACAGCGCTTCCCATTGACCCGCGTCGAGGCTGGCGAGCGGCGCCTCCCAGAAATTGCGCGCTGCGCTCACGTCACCCATTTCGCGAGGTCGGCGGCGACCTTGTCGGGCGCGCCCTCGTCGACGTCGGTCGAAGGATCGTCGAGCGGTACCAGCGCGAGCGGCTTGCCGTCGGGATCCATCAGAAAGGCGAGCTGGGTATGCGCCATCAGATAGCGGTCGGGGGCCGAGCCCTCGACCTTGTTATAGGTGATGACATAGGCCTTCGCGGCGGCGGCGACCTGCTCGGGCGTGCCGGTCAGGCCGAGCAGGCGCGGGTGATAGCGCGCGACGAACGGCTTCAGCGCCGCGGGAGTATCGCGCGCGGGGTCGATGCTGATGAAGAGCGGCTGGACCTTGGCGCCGCGCGCCGCGTCGCTCTTTTCGAACTGGGCGAGGCCGCGCATCAGCTTTTGCAGATCGACCGGGCAGATATCGGGGCAGAAGCTGTAGCCGAAATAGACGAGGCGATATTTTCCGGCAAAGTCGCTGTCCTTCACCGTCTTGCCGTCCTGGTCGGTGAGCGTGAAGGGGCCGCCGATCCGCGCGCCTTCGAGCGGGGGACGCGCCGCCGGTGCGTCGCCCGACGCATTGCAGCCGGCGAGTGCGGCGCCAAAAGCGAGGATCAGGCTTGCACGGACGAGGCTTTGTCCCATATTTGCGATGTTCATCATGCGGCCAGCCTTGGTCGGCTAGCCGCAGAAAATCAACCTTCAAAGGGTCAGTCCATCATGTTCGGTCGCGCGGAAATCCGCCTCGCTTCGCTTCTTCTGGTCGCCGCTGCTGCCGGTGCCGTCATCGCGCCGCCCGCGCTTGCCCAGTTCCGCGGCGGCTTTGCCTTTCTGCAGGCGGTCGAGAACCGCGACGGGACCAAGGCGACCGACGCGCTGAAGGAGGATCCGTCGCTGGTCAACACGCGCCATCCCGATCGCGGCGAAACCGCGCTCGCGATCGCGACAAAGCGGCGCGACATCCAGTGGGTGCGCTTCCTGCTGAGCAAGGATGCCGACCCGTCGATCGCCGACCGGCAGGGGACGACTCCGCTGATGCATGCGGCACTGATCAATTTCACCGACGGCGCCGAAGTGCTGCTCGACGACGGGTCGCCGGTCGACCAGGCCAACCGGCGCGGTGAAACGGCGCTGATCCTGGCGGTGCAGTCGAAAAATAATGCGATGGTCCGCCTGCTCGTCCGGCGCGGCGCCAATCCCGACAAGGCCGATCATATCGCCGGCATGTCGGCGCGTGCCTATGCGACGCGCGACGACCGCACCGGCCAGCTCGTCGCGCTGCTCGATGCCAAGCCCGACGGCGCGTTGCGCGACAATGGCGCGGTTTTCGGGCCGAAATAGGTTTCAATGTGATATGGTATTTGACGATCACACTCTGGTGTGATAATCGGGCTTCATGTCTACACAGCTCATCGATCGCATCCGCGCCATTGTCGACGACGGCAGCATGTCCGATCGGGCTTGCGCGCGCCGCGGGCTTGCACGCGAACAGCCTGCGCGACCTCGATTCGCCCGGCTGGAACCCCACCGCCGAGACGCTGCGCAAGCTCGAAAACTGGCTCGCGAATGGCAGCGACCTGTCGCCGATGGCGAGCCCCGAAGAGATTATCGCCGAGGCGCGCAACGGACGCATGTTCATCCTGGTCGACGACGAGGATCGCGAGAATGAGGGCGACCTTGTCATTCCGGCGCAGATGGCGACCCCCGACGCGATCAATTTCATGGCGACGCACGGCCGCGGCCTGATCTGCCTGACGCTGACCAGGGCGCGCGTCGATACGCTCGGGCTCGAACTGATGAGCCGCCAGAACGGTACCCGCCACGAAACGGCCTTCACCACTCGATCGAGGCGCGCGAGGGCGTGACGACGGGCATTTCGGCGGGCGACCGCGCGCGCACCGTCGCGGTCGCGATCGACGCGGGCAAGACGCGCGACGACATCGTCACCCCGGGGCACGTCTTTCCGCTGATCGCGCGCGACGGCGGCGTGCTCGTGCGTGCGGGTCATACCGAAGCATCGGTCGATATAGCGCGTCTGGCAGGGCTCAACCCTTCGGGCGTGATCTGCGAGATCATGAACGACGACGGCACGATGGCGCGCCTCGACGACCTCGTCCCCTTCGCGCGGCGCCACGGCATGAAGATCGGGACGATCGCCGACCTGATCGCTTATCGCAGCCGCACCGACCGGCTGGTCGAATGCGTCTCCGACGAGCCGTTCGAATCGGACTATGGCGGCGACTGGCGGCTCAAATCCTACCGCAACAAGGTCGACGGCAGCGTCAATCTGGTGCTCCAGAAAGGCCCGGTTGATCCCGAAGGAACGACGCTGGTGCGCATGCACGCCGTGTCCATCTTCGACGACATCATGGGCCGCCCGGGCCCGAAGAAGCGTCGCCTGCAGCGCTCGATGGACGCGATCGGCGAAGCCGGTTCGGGCGTCATCGTCATGCTGATGCGCCCGCTCCCCGGCTCGGCCGACGCCGAATCGGCGCCGCCTGAAGCCGGCGGCATGGACCTGCGCACATACGGGATCGGCGCCCAAATCCTCGCCGACCTCGGCGTGCATGCGATGGAATTGCTCACCCCCACCCACAGCAATATCGTCGGGCTCGAAGGCTATGGCCTGTCGGTCGTCGGCGAACGCCCCATTCCCGGAGAAGCCTGATGGCGCACGTTCTGATCGTCGAAGCCCGATTCTACAGCCACCTCAACGACATGCTGATCGACGGCGTGAAGAGTGCGCTCGAGGCCGAGGGGCACAGCCATGAGGTCGTAACCGTTCCTGGCGCGCTCGAAGTCCCCGCCGCTATTTCGCTCGCCGCCGACAGCGGCCGCTATGACGCCTATGTCGCGCTCGGCGTCGTGATCCGCGGCGAAACCTATCATTTCGAAGTCGTGTCGAACGAAAGCGCGCGCGGTATCATGGCGCTGACGCTCGACGGGCTCGCGATCGGCAACGGCATTTTGACGGTCGAGAATGAAGAGCAGGCGCTTGCGCGCGCCGACAAGACGCGCAAGGATAAGGGCGGCGAAGCGGCAAAGGCCGCGCTCGCCATGCTGGCCCTGAAGGAACAGTTCGGCATTGGTTGATCGCGCACCCCCCAGCCGTTTTTCCGTCGTCGAACGCGGCGGGCGGCTGGTGGTGATCGATCGCGAAACCGGCCGGACGCCGCCGACCGCGGCCGAGCGCATGGATGCCTATGACCGCCGCATGGGGGTCGAACCGAACCGGCCCGCCGCACGGGCCGCGCCGGTCGTCGCAGAGGCCGCCCCGATCGTGGACGCCGCGCCGACGCCCCAGCCCGCGCCGCCGCATCCGCGAAACGACCGGATGGCGGCCGCCGTCGCGGCGATGAACAAGAAGCAGCCCTGGACCGACGGCGCCAAGGCGCGCGCGCCGCAGCCGACCCCATCTTCGCCTGCGCCCGCGCGCATCGCCGAGCGCCCGCAGCCGCCGGTCGGCGCCGCCGGGCGCAAGACGATCGTCACCGGCAAATGGTGGGATGCGAAGGGTCCGCGCACGATCGAGCTGGGGCCGAAGGGGCAGCAGGTGTTGACCAGCGGCTTCCTGACATTGTTCTTCGTTGCGCTGATCGCGGCGATCGTCGCGCTGTTCATCGAACCGCTGCTGCTGTTCGTGGCCGCTTTCCTGCTGTTCCGCTTCGGCGGCACGATTTTGGGTCCGATCGGCGCCTCGCTCATCGACAAGGCGCTGGCCGAAAGGGGGATAGCCAAAAAGATCCTCCCCCACCTCGCGCAGCGTTGGGGGGAGGTGGCAGCCCGTAGG
>JACDQN010000515.1 GCA_015657575.1 Sphingopyxis sp. | reverse complement strand
CGCGGTTATCCCGGTGACGGTCCTTCAGCGACTTCAGGCTGTTGCGAATCTTCATGATCTCTGTCCGTAAATCTTGGCGTGTTGACGCGAAGCGGCGCAACTATGGGGAAGGGCCGGAAAAGTCAACCGCCTCCCGCGCCAAATTCCTCACTTTCCGTTCGCATCGAGCGAAGTCGAGATGCCCCTCGGCATGGCGCCTTCCCGATGGGTGTCTCGACTTCGCTCGACACGAGCGGGATTTGGGGGATGAACTACCCCGCCAGCGCCTTTTGCCGCCGCCGCTGCACCGACGAGCCATAGCCCATCGCCTCGCGATATTTCACCACCGTGCGCCGCGCGATATCGTGGCCCTCGGCCGAAAGTTTCTGGGCGATCGCCTCGTCGGAGAGGATCGCCTTCGCATCCTCACTTTCGATCATCGCCTTGATCCGGCTCTTCACCGCCTCGGCCGACACCGCGCCGTCGCCCTCGGTCGCCGAAATCCCCGACGAGAAGAAATATTTGAGTTCGAACAATCCGCGCGCGCAGCTCAGATATTTGTTGCTGGTGACGCGGCTGACGGTCGATTCGTGCATGCCGATCTCCTCGGCAACCTGCCGCAGCGTCAGCGGCCGCATATGCGCGACGCCGTGGAGGAAAAAGCCTTCCTGCTGCTTCACGATCGCGCTCGCGACCTTGACGATCGTGCGCTGACGTTGGTCGAGCGCCCGCACCAGCCAGTTCGCGCCCGCCAGCTGTTCGGACAGCCACGCCTTGCTCTTCGCCGCCGCGCCTTGCGCGAGCTCGCTGTAATAGCGGCGGTTGACGAGCAGCCGCGGCAGCGTGCCGCTGTTGATCTCGACCGCCCAGCCCTTCGCGGTCTGGCGAATATAGAGATCGGGGACGACCGCCGGCGCCCCCTCGCCGCCGAATTTGAGGCCCGGCCGCGGGTCATAGCCGCGCAGCTCGCGAATCATGTCGGCGAGATCCTCGTCGTCGACGCCGCAGATGCGCTTCAGTTGGGGGAAGGCGCCCTTCGCGACCAGATCGAGATGCGCGATCATGCACGCCATCGCCGGGTCGTAGCGATCGGCTTCGCGCGCCTGGATCGCGATACATTCGGCCAGGTCGCGGGCACCGACGCCCGACGGGTCGAACAGCTGGATGCCCGCCAGCACCGTCTCGATCAGCGCCAGCGGCACGCCGAGCTGCGCCGCCAGTTCGGCGAGGTCGGCACGCAGATAGCCCGTCTCGTCGATCAGCGCGACGAGCTGCCCCGCGACGATCGCTTCGACGCCGTCGAAACGCTCGCCGACCTGCGCGAGCAGATGGTCGTGGAGCGTGCCTTCGGCCTCCGCGAAGCTGTCGAAATCGACATCCTCGCCCGATCCCGACAGGCCGACGCTGTCGCTCGCGCTGTCGTGGTGAAAACGCTCCTCGGCAAAATCGACATCGAGGTCGTCGCGCGTGCCGCTGTCCGACGACAGCGCCTGGTCGGCGGCGAGCGACGCCGCCTCGGCGATGGGCGCCGCGTCGCCGCGCTCGCCCTCCGGCTCGCCCGCGCTGCCGTCGCTATCGGCCGATGCCGTGTCGAGCAGCGGATTGCCTTCGAGCGCCTCGGCCAGATAGGCTTCGAGCTCGAGGTTCGACAGCGCCAGCAGCTTGATCGCCTGCT
>JACDQN010000514.1 GCA_015657575.1 Sphingopyxis sp. | reverse complement strand
CGCGTCGGCGGCGCGCGCGAGGCCGATGGGCCCCACCCCGCTGCGACGAGGCAGCAAGCTGCCAAGTCTCGCTGCCCCTCCCCTGAAGGAGAGGGGCTGAAGTCAAAAGACATCGTCGACGCCATCCCCATCAATCCTCCAGCACCCAAGTGTCTTTGGTGCCGCCGCCCTGGCTCGAATTCACCACCAGCGACCCTTTGGTCATCGCGACGCGCGTCAACCCGCCCGGCGTGATCGTGATCCCCTGCGGCGACATCAGCACGAAAGGACGCAAGTCGACATGGCGCGGCGCGAGCCCCGCCTTGGTGAAGATCGGGACGGTCGACAGCGAGAGCGTCGGCTGCGCGATATAACCGCGCGGGTTCGCCTCCAGCTTAGCGCGGAACGCGGCGATCTCCTTCTTGCTCGCCGCCGGCCCGACGAGCATCCCATAGCCGCCCGACCCGTGGACTTCCTTCACCACCAGCTCGGGCAGGCGACCCAGCACCTCCTTCAGATGCTCGGGCTCGCTGCACCGCCAGGTCGGCACATTGGGCAGCAGCGCCTTCTCGCCCGTGTAGAATTCGATGATGTCGGGCATGTACGAATAGAGCGCCTTGTCGTCGGCGATCCCCGTCCCCGGCGCATTGGCGATCGTAATGCCGCCGGCGCGATAGACATCCCAGATGCCGGGGACGCCCAGCATCGAGTCCGGCCGGAAGTTCAGCGGATCGAGGAAGTCGTCGTCGACGCGGCGATAGAGGACATCGATCGGCGTATAGCCCTGCGTCGTGCGCATCGCGACGCGCCCGTCGACGACGCGCAGATCATGTCCCTCGACCAGCTCGGCGCCCATCTGGTCGGCGAGGAAGCTGTGTTCGAAATAGGCGCTGTTGTGGATGCCCGGGGTCAATACCGCCACCGTCGGCGTTCCGTTGCATTTAGGCGGCGCGCAGGCCGAGAGCGATTTGAGCAGGTTCAGCGGATAGTCGCTGACCTCGCGCACCGAAATCTTCGCGAACAGCTCGGGGAACATCTGGAGCATCGTCTCGCGGTTTCGAGCATATAGGATACGCCCGAGGGGGTGCGCGCATTATCCTCCAGCACGTAGAATTCGTTCGGCCCGGTGCGGACGATGTCGATGCCGCTGATGTGGGTGTAAACGCCGCCCGGCGGGTCCATCCCCATCATCATCGGCAGGAATGCCTCGTTGCGCGAAATCAGTTCGGTCGGCACGCGGCCGGCGCGCAAAATCTCCTGACGGTGATAGATGTCATAGAGAAAGGCGTTGAGCGCCCGCACGCGCTGCTCGATGCCGCGCGACAGCCGCCGCCACTCGCTCGCCGAAATGATGCGCGGAACGACGTCGAAGGGGATCAGCCGCTCGTCGGCCTCGTCCTGCCCGTAAACATTGAAGGTGATACCTGTAGTGCGGAAAAAGGCTTCGGCCTGCTGCGTCTTGCGCTGGATGCGCGCCGCATCCTCGCGATCGAACCATTCCGAATATTCGCGATAGGGCGAGCGGACCTCGCTGCCCTGTCCCGCACGCTCCGGCCCCGTCATCTCGTCGAAAAACTGAATGCCCCGGCCCTTTCCGCGCAACACGCCATTATCCGGCCGCACCCGATGCTTCGGGCGAGCGCGGCCCCATCGTTCCTGCCTGCTGCGTCGCTTGTCTGGCTACGCGGCCGCCAAGCTTATGAACATCGATGCTAATAGCGCGTCTGCGCCTTGGCAAGCGGGCTCGTGCAAGGCCGCGGCAGAACCGTCTCTCCCTCTTTCGCCCCCCCGGATCAACTCCGGGGGGCGAGGGGTTTGAGGCGCATCCGGACGGGGTTCAGATCGCCCCGTGGCAGTGCTTGTACTTGCGTCCCGAACCGCAGGGGCACGGCGCGTTGCGGCTGATTTCGAGCGCCGCATAGGGATTTTCGCCCTCCGGAAGGTCCGGGCGCGGGATCTGCATCGGCGGCAGGGTGTTGGCGATGACGCCCAGTTCGCCCGCGTCGATGTCGCCGCTGTTGTCCTCGCCCGTGAACGGGTCGAGGTGCGTCGTCAGGAAATCGGGCAGATCGGGCAGCGGCATCGGCTCGGGCTCGTCCATCCGCAGTTCGAGCCGCGCGATGGTGCGCGTGATATCCTCGCGGATGTTCGACAGCATGCGTTCGAACAGCGCAAAGGCTTCCTGCTTATATTCGTTGATCGGCTGCTTCTGGGCGTAGGCGCGCAGGAACACCGCCTGACGCAGCGCGTCGAGCGTCGACAGATGTTCTTTCCAATGATGGTCGAGCGTCTGGATCAGCACCGATTTTTCGATGCTGCGCCAGGTTTCCTGATCGACCTGCGCCGCCTTTTCGGCGGCGACCGCATCGGCCATCTGCTGGATGCGTTCCTCGAAGATTTCGGGATCGACCGCATCTTCCTGCATCCAGTCGTCGATCGGCGGATGGAGGTCGAGGATGTTCGCCACCCGCTCCTTCATCTGCTCGATGTTCCATTGTTCGGGATAGCTGCCGGGCGGGCACGCATCGGCGACGATCGCATTCACCGTCTCGGCGCGCATCGCCATCATCACTTCGTCGACGGTCTCGCTGTCGATGATCTCGCCGCGCTGTTCGTAGATGACCTTGCGCTGGTCGTTCATGACGTTGTCATATTCGACGACCTGTTTGCGGATGTCATAGTTGCGCGCCTCGACCTTCTTCTGCGCGGTCTCGATCGCCTTCGACAGCCATTTCGACCCGATCGCCTCGCCATCCTCCAGATTCTTGTTCATCATCTTCGAGAACAGCGTGTCGGCCCGAAGATGCGCAGCAGGTCGTCGTCGAGGCAGAGGTAGAATTTCGACAGGCCCGGGTCGCCCTGACGCCCCGAACGGCCGCGCAGCTGATTGTCGATGCGGCGGCTTTCGTGGCGCTCG
>JACDQN010000513.1 GCA_015657575.1 Sphingopyxis sp. | reverse complement strand
GCGAAGGCCAGGAAGTCAAGGTCAAGGTCCTCGAGATCGACCAGCGCGGCAAGGTTCGCCTGTCGATGCGCGTCGTCGACCAGGAAACCGGCGCCGAGCTCGAAGACACCCGCCCGCCGCGCGAACCCGCGGTGACCGCGGTCCGCGCCGTGATGGCGGCGATCGCGGCCCGCGTGGCGGTGGCGGCCGTGACCGCGACCGTGGTCCGCGTCGCGACGGCGGTGACCGTGGAGACCGCGGCCCGCGCCGCGAGCGCAACGAAGGTCCGGAAGATCAGGGTCATGTGCCCGACTTCCTGAAGGACTAAGTCCTTCCGTTACCGGAACAGAGAAGGGGCTGCCGAAAGGCGGCCCCTTTTTTATTAGGGCCGGCTTATCGATCGTCGCCAAATGTGTAACTGAGCGCCAGCCCGACCGAGGGCTGGCTGCGCGATCCGAATTCGCGCGTCACCGGCGAGTGCGCCGCGTCGCCGACCAGCCGGTCGTAACGGCCATAAACGGCGACGCCCCAGCGTTCGCCGATCATGCGGTGATAGCCTGCGGTCACGCCGACCGACTGGACGCCGCCGCCGGGGCGGAACGCCGGCAGTCCCGATGTCGCAGCAGCGGCAGGCGTCACGCCGAAATAGGCGCGGCTGTATTTGGCGTCGCCCAGCGTGACCCGCGGCCCGATCGAGAAGAGCCAGTCGTCGCCTTGCCGCGCGATATAGTCGGCGCTGATCTCGCCAGCCCAGCCCTTGTGGCCGCTCAACCCCTTGCGCGCTTCCAGCCGGACGCGCAGCGCGGGCGTCAGATGAGCCTGCGCAAAGGCGCCGGCTTCGAACGAAAAGCCGACGGTGGGCAGGGCGGCGCCGACATCGGATGCCTTGCGCTTGCCGATGAAGCCGACCGCGGGACCGAAAGCGAAATCGCCCGAATGGACGAGCGGCGATCCGAAGCTTTCGTCGGGCGCCTCGAAGGCGAATTCATCGTCGCGGGTGCGGGAGAAGTCGACATAGGGGCCGACCGAAAAATCCTTCGACCCGGGCCATGACGGCGACAATTGCGGCCCAAGGATCAGGCGCGTGCGTTTCTCTCCACCCTCATCCTGCGCTTGCGCCGGGCTCGAGGCTAGCGGCAGGGCCGCGGCTGCAAGCGTTAGAAGTCGGCAAAGCGGCATGCGGAACTCCTTGTTGTTCCGCATGAAATCCGCCGCGACGCCATTTGTTCCTAGATCGGCGACCAGTTGCCGCCCGTTTCGTCCTCGTCGCTGTCGTCGGCGCCCGGTTCGGGCTGGCCCACGGCTTCGAGCAATTTGTCGAGCACGGCTTCGATGCCCGCGCCGCTCGCGCCCGACAATGCCATCACCGGATGGCCGCTCTCGGCCTCCAGTTCGGCCGACAGCGCCGCGATCAGCTCGTCGTCGAGCGTGTCGATCTTGTTGAGCGCGACGATCACCGGCTTGTCGATCAGGTCGGCGCCATAGGCTTTGAGTTCGTCGCGCACGATACGATAGCTCGTCGCGACATCCTCGTCGTTCGCATCGACCAGGTGCAGCAGCACGCGGCAGCGTTCGATATGGCCGAGGAAGCGGTCGCCGACCCCGGCGCCTTCGGCGGCGCCCTGGATCAGCCCGGGGATATCGGCGACGACGAACTCATGTCCCTTGTGGCTGACGACGCCGAGCTGCGGGCGGAGCGTCGTGAAGGCATAGGCGCCGACCTTCGCCTGCGCATTGGTCACCGCGTTGATGAAGGTCGACTTGCCCGCATTGGGCAAACCGACGAGCCCCGCGTCGGCGAGCAGCTTCAGCCGCAGCCACACCCACATTTCCTCGCCGGGCCAGCCGGGCCCATGCTGGCGCGGCGCGCGGTTGGTCGACGTCTTGTAGCTCGCATTGCCGCGCCCGCCGTCGCCGCCGCGCAGGAAATGGATGCGCTCGCCCTCTTTGGTGAGGTCCGCTAGCAGGCTGCGCTCCTCGTCGTCGTCGAGGATCTGCGTACCGACCGGTACCTGGATCACCAGATCGGGCCCGCCCGCGCCGGTGCGGTCGCGTCCCGCGCCCGGCGTCCCGCGCTTCGCCTTGAAATGCTGCGTGTAGCGAAAGTCGATCAGCGTGTTGAGTCCGGCAACCGCCTCGAAGATCACGTCGCCGCCCTTGCCGCCGTTACCACCGTCGGGACCGCCATATTCGACATATTTTTCGCGCCGGAACGACACGGCGCCGGGGCCGCCGTCGCCGGACTTGATGAAAATCTTGGCTTGATCGAGAAAATGCATGGCGCGGCCTTAGGCGGAAAGGGGCGTTTTGGCTAGCATCGCCGCGCGTCGGTTCGGCGACTCTCGAATCTGGCCATGAATTCAATTCTATAGCTTTTTCCCGTCGCGCGCCGCCCGTTCCCTCACGCTCGTTCCAATGGACCGATACGGGGCGAGGCTGCCGGAAATCCGCGCTTTTTCGGGCGTTATTTTGTCGATGCACCGTGCAAGACGGCCGACAACCTGCGCAACTTTCGCCCCTTCCGGGAGTCCATCTGCAAGAAGGGGCCATGTGCAGTCATGGCCCCTCCCTGCCCAGTTGAAGGAGTAGTCTATGGGTGCCGTTTCCAAGAGTTCGGGGATATTGCTGACGCTGGCCATGCTCGCCGCGCCGCGATCGCGCAGGAGCAACCGGACGCGTCCGGCGATGTCATGGCAACGGTGACGGCGCCCGAACCGCCCGACCTGTCGCAAATGGCGAAGGGGCCTGAGGTCGAGGGCATCATCTCGGCGCGCAGCGGCAACAAGATGCAGGTCACGACCGCCGACGGAAACAACGCGCTGATCACCGTCGTCGATGCCACCAAGATCAAGTCGAGCGGCGGCTTCCTGGGCCTCAGCAGCAACAAGCTGGCCTCGAACTCGCTGGTCAACGGTCTGCCGGTCACCGTGCAGACGTCGCAGTGGGAAGGCGGCCTCGTCGCCAGCCAGGTCGTGCTCAAGAGCAAGGACCTGCGCACCGCGAACATGATCCACACCGGAACCAACCAGCGCTTCGCCGAGCAGACCGCGGCGACCGACGCGCTGCGCAGCCGCGTCGGCGATATCGATCAGTACAATGTCCGGGGCACGACCAACGTGAACTTCGACACCGGCAAGTGGGTTTTGTCGGAACAGGCGAAGTCGGATCTCTGCGCCGCCGCCTCGCAGGCGAATAGCATGGACAATGCGCTGCTGCTCGTCGTCGGCTATACCGACTCCACCGGCAGCCAGGATTTCAATCAGGAACTGAGCGAAAAGCGCGCCAGCCGCGTCGTCAATCACCTGCAGCAGGCGTGCGGTTGGAAGCCCTATCGCATGCTGACCCCGACGGGCATGGCCGAAGCCGATCCGGCGGCGGACAACAGCACGCCCGAGGGCAAGGCGCAGAACCGCCGCGTCGCGGTGAACATTCTGGTCAGCAAGGCGTCGACGGCCTGTAAAAACTGCCCGGGTCGCAGAAGAAGGGCGCGAGGAGCGATCCTCGCGCCCTTTTTTTGGACCAATGCGATGTCGGCTTAGGGGTGGTGAGCGGACGTAGAGCCCCTCTCCCCTTCAGGGGAGAGGGGTGGG
>JACDQN010000512.1 GCA_015657575.1 Sphingopyxis sp. | reverse complement strand
CGTCGCCTACCAGCTTTTCACGACCGAAAGCGCAAGTTCATCGTCGCCGATACGCCGGGGCATGAGCAGTACACGCGCAACATGGTCACCGGCGCCTCGACCGCCGACCTCGCCGTCATCCTGATCGATGCGCGGAAGGGCGTGCTGACCCAGACGCGCCGCCACAGCTTCCTCGCGCATCTGCTGGGTATCCGGCACATCGTGCTCGCGGTGAACAAGATGGACCTCGTCGGTTACGACAAGACCGTGTTCGACCGCATCACGCTGGCCTACCGCGCCTTCGCGAGCGAGATCGGCATCACCAATTTCACCGCGATCCCGATCTCGGGTTTCAAGGGCGACAATATCACGGCGCTGTCGGAGAATATGCCCTGGTTCAAGGGGCCGGCGCTGATCGAACATCTGGAAGGTGTCGAAGTTGCCGCGCAGCGTGACGTGAACTCCAATTTTCGCCTTCCTGTTCAATGGGTTAATCGTCCGAACCTCGATTTTAGGGGCTTTTCGGGACAGATTGCGGGTGGAATGGTGCGGCCGGGCGATGCGGTTCGCGTGCTGCCGAGCGGCAAGACGACCACGGTGGGCCGCATCGTCACGCTTGACGGCGACCTCGACGAAGCCGTCGCCGGTCAGTCGATCACGTTGACGCTGGCCGACGAAGTCGACTGCTCGCGCGGCGATGTCATCGCGGCGGCGGACAATCCGCCCGAAGCCGCCGACCAGTTCGAGGCGACGCTGGTCTGGATGGCCGACGAGGCGATGATCCCGGGGCGCGCCTATTGGCTGAAGCTTGCGACCCAAAGCGTTTCGGCGACGGTGCAGGCACCGAAGTACGAGATCAACGTCAACACGCTCGATCATCTCGCGGCAAAGACGCTCGAACTCAACGGCATCGGCGTCGTGTCGCTGTCGACCGACAAGCCGGTCGTGTTCGAACCCTATAGCGAGAACCACAGTCTCGGCGGCTTTATCCTGATCGACAAGCTGACGAACGCAACGGTCGCCGCGGGCATGCTGCACTTCAGCCTGCGCCGCGCGCAGAACGTCCATTGGCAGGCGACCGACGTCAGCCGCGAAGCGCGCGCCGACCTCAAGAACCAGAAGCCCGCGCTGCTTTGGTTCACCGGACTGTCGGGCTCGGGCAAGTCGACGATCGCAAACCTCGTCGAAAAGAAGCTGCACCGGATGAACCGCCACAGCTTCCTGCTCGACGGCGACAATGTCCGCCACGGGCTCAACCGCGACCTGGGCTTTACCGAGGCCGACCGCATCGAGAATATCCGCCGCGTCGGCGAAGTCGCGAAGCTGATGACCGACGCGGGGCTCATCGTGATCACCGCTTTCATTTCGCCGTTCAAGGCCGAGCGCGACATGGTACGATCGATGCTGCCCGAGGGCGAGTTTCTCGAAATCTTCATCGACACGCCGCTTGCCGAAGCGGAGAAGCGCGACGTGAAGGGCCTCTATAAAAAGGCGCGCAGCGGCCAGCTCAAGAATTTCACCGGCATCGACAGTCCCTATGAGGCGCCCGAACAACCCGAAATCCGTATCGACACGACGGCGATGACGCCCGAAGAAGCGGCGGACCTGATCATCGATCACCTGCTGGGATAGGATATGAGCGCGGGGGAAACCGACGAACAACTGGCCGAACGGCTGGCCACGGCAGCCGGCCTGATCCTGCTCGACCTGCAGGCATCGGGCGAATTCGCCGACAAAGCGCTCGGCAAGGCCGGCGACGCGCGCGCCAATGCGATGCTGATGCACGAACTGCGCGCGGCGCGCCCCGACGACGCGATCCTGTCGGAGGAGGAAAAGGACAATGTCGTGCGCTGCGGCAACAGCCGCGCCTGGATCGTCGATCCGCTCGACGGCACCCGCGAATATAGCGAGGGGCGCAGCGACTGGGCGGTGCACGTCGCGCTTGCGGTGGATGGCGTTCCGACCGTCGGCGCGGTGGCGCTTCCGGGACTGGGGCTGACCCTAACGTCGGGATCGCCGAAACCGCTCGAGCCTGCGAACGTCCCGCCGAAAATGCTCGTCAGCCGGACGCGCCCTGCTGCCGAGGCTGTCTATGTCGCCGAAAAAATGGGTGCCGAACTGCTTGGCATGGGGTCGGCGGGCGCGAAGGCGATGGCGGTCGTGCGCGGCGAAGCGGATATCTATCTGCACACCGGCGGGCAATATGAGTGGGACAATTGCGCGCCGGCGGCGGTCGCGGCCGCCGCGGGCCTGCACGTCAGCCGCGCAGACGGCTCGCCGCTCGTCTATAATTGCGCGAACCCCTATCTGCCCGACCTGTTGATCTGCCGAAAGGAACTGGCAGACGAGGTGCTGCGGCTGGCCGCGGAATATTCGCCCTCTCCGTAATCGCCATCCCGGGAAAGGCCGGGATTTTGCCGGTCCCGACGACCGGATCCCGGTCCTCGCCGGGATGACGGACTGAGAGGTTGCCAGCATGCTTCGCGCGTCCTAATTCGGTTTCATCCAAAAACCGAACAACGGGAGACCCGCAATGACCGACCTGCCCACCACCAACACCGTCATGGTGACGCTCGTGAAACCCGAAGGGCAGCTGGAGGTCTATTTCGAGCGCCGCCCGATGCCCGAACCCAAGCCGCACGAGGTGCTGGTGAAGGTGTTGACGACCCCGATCAACCCGTCCGACCTTGGCCTGTTGTTCGGCGGCGCTGACATGTCGACGGCGCGTGCCGGGACGCGCGACGGGTTGCCGATGATCACCGCCGACGTACCGCCCGCCGGGATGCGCGCCATGGGCGGCCGTATCGGCGATGCGCTCGCGATCGGCAACGAGGGTTGCGGCGTCGTGGTGAAGGCCGGGGAATCGCCCGAGGCTCAGGCGCTCGTCGGCAAGACCGTCGCGCTGCTGGGCGGAGAGATGTACGCCGAATATCGCTGCCTGCCCGTGCAGATGACGATGCCGTTGCCCGACGGCACGGATCCGGTCGATGGTGCCTCCTGCTTCGTCAACCCGCTGACGAGCCTGGCGTTCACCGAAACCATGCGGATGGAGAATCACAGCGCGATCGTCCACACGGCCGCGGCGTCGAACCTTGGCCAGATGCTCGTCAAGATCTGCGCGAAGGACGGCATCCCGCTCGTCAACATCGTGCGCAGCGACGCGCAGGTCGACATCCTGAAGAGTATCGGCGCGCAGCATGTCGTGAACAGCAGCGCCGACGATTTCATGGAGCGTCTCGTCGATGCGATCGCCGATACGGGCGCGACGCTGGGCTTTGATGCGACAGGGGGCGGCAAGCTGTCGGGCCAGATCCTGACCGCGATGGAGGCGGCCGCGGTGCGCAAGATGACGAGCTATAGCCGTTATGGTTCGGATACGTTCAAGCAGGTCTATATCTATGGCGCGCTCGACCTGTCGCCGACGACCTTCTCGGCGCGCAGCTTCGGGCTGACCTGGGGGCTGGGCGGCTTTCTGCTGACGCCGTTCATGGCCAAGGCCGGAATGGAGACCGTGGGGCGGATGCGCAAGCGCGTGGTCGATGAGCTGACGACGACGTTCAAGAGCCACTACAGCCACGAGATCTCGTTGACCGAGGCGCTGAACCTCGAGACGGCAAATGCGTACAATGCGAAACGTACGGGTGAGAAATATCTGATCCGTCCGCACGGTTGAGGACAGGGTTTCTGCTGGTATCGACTGTCACCCCGGGGTTGATCCCGGGGTCCCGGTTGAGGGCGGAGCTGGCCTATCCACAAGAAGCGTGATCCCGGGTCAGGCCCGGGGCGCCGGCCGAGTCGGCGATTTCGGCGAGCAGCCAGCCGCGGAAACGCTGCATCGCGTCGCTTGCGGGGCGCGACATCAGTCGGGTGAGCCAGTAGCGGCCGGCGTCGATGGTGGCGGCGAAGGGCTGAACGAGCTGTTCCGCGGCGAGTTCGCGCGCGAACATCGAGGGCGGGGCAAGCGCGACGCCCTGACCCGCGGCGGCGGCGGCGGCCATCAGCGCCGAACTGTCGAAGATCGGGCCGCGCAGCATCGGCGTGGCGATCCCGGCGCCGGCGAACCACAGCGTCCATTCGTCGGCGCGGTACGAGCGGAGCAGCCTTTCGTGGAGGAGATCGGCGGGCGATTTGAGCCGCGCGGCGAGGGCGGGGGCGCAGAGCGGCGCCATCGGCGCGGCGAGAAGCGGTTCGGCATGGGTGCCGTGCCACGCGCCGTCGCCGAAGCGGATCGCATAATCGAGCGCTTCGCCCGCGAGATCGACGCGGTTGTTGTTGGTCGAGAGGCGCAGATCGATCGAGGGGTGCGCGCGCGCGAAGGCGTCGAGCCGCGGCAGCAGCCAGCCGGTCGCGAAGGTGCCGACGACGCCGACCTTCAGCGCTTCGCGGAAACGGCCGTCCGCATATTGGTCGAGCGTCGCGGCGACGCGATCGAAGGCGTCGGCGACGACGGGGACGAGCGCATGCCCCTCGTCTGTCAGCGCGAGGCCGCGCGGCAGGCGGTGGAAGAGGCGTGTGCCCAGCCGGCGTTCGAGCTGCGCGACCTGATGGCTGACCGCGCCCTGGCTGACATGGAGCTCGATCGCCGCGCGAGTGAAGTTGAGGTGGCGCGCCGCCGCCTCGAAGGCGCGGAGGGCGTTGAGCGGGAGCTGGGCTCGGTCCATAGTCCGTCATCAATTATTCTCATGGCTTTGTCGAGAAATGATGCTTTGTCGCGCGCGCTCCGGCTTGGCATCCCCGCGATGAAGGGAGATGAACATGATCGCGATGATGACAATGGCCGTAGCGCTGTCGGGTGCTTGGCAAATACCGCTGCCGATCGTCGAGGAGACGAACACGCATGTCGTCGCGGGAACTGCGACGACGCCTGCCGACGACCCGCTGACCAGGCCGATCGCTGCATCGCGCGCCGCCGAATGGCTAGCGCCCGCACCGCCCGAGAAGATTTTCGGGACGAGCTACCTCGTCGGTTTCGGCGGCTTGAGCGTTGCGCTGATCGATACCGGGGACGGGCTGGTGCTGGTCGACGGCGCGCTGCCGCAGGCCGCGCCGGCCATCCTTGCCAATGTCCGCGCGCTGGGGTTCGACCCCAAAGACATCAAATATATTCTGAGCACCGAGCCGCATTACGACCATGGCGGCGGGCTCGCGGCGCTGGCGCGCGATAGCGGTGCGACGGTGGTGGCGAGCGCGCGCGGCGCCGAAGGGCTGCGCGCGGGCGCGATGGCGGCCGACGACCCGCAGCTCGCCTATGGTGGGACCTGGCCCGGTGTCGACCGGCTGCGCGTGGTCAAGGACGGCGAGGTCTTGGCGCTCGGCAAGATCGCGATCACCGCGCGGGCGACGCCGGGGCACACGATGGGCAGCATGAGCTGGAGCTGGCCGGCGTGCGAGGGGAAGATCTGCAAGCAGATCGTCTTTGCTTCGAGCCTCAACCCGGTGACCGCCGACGGCTATCGCTATACGAGCGCAGCCGGTGCGCCGTTCGTCGCCGGTTTCGAGAAAAGCTATCGGAAGATGAACGCGCTGAAGTGCGATATCCTGATTTCGGCGCACCCCGACAATGCGGGGGAGGGCCGGTATAACGCCAAGCCTGGAGCATGCCGCGCCTATGCCGAGCGGTCGCGCGGACTGCTTGCCAAGCGGTTGGCCGACGAGCGCGCGGGCAACGCGAAATAGCGGACTGCCCGCTTCCAATCCTGTTCCTTTTCAACCTTGTAAGCCCTCGTAACCGCGCTAGTCTAAACGTGAAATTGCGAGGGTTTGCATCATGTCATTATCGCTGGTCCTGATGTTCGCGCAGGTTGCGCCGCCGGTTCCTCCCGCGCCGCCCGTGATTGTGTCGGTACCGCAATCGCCCTGGCGGCCGGGCGAGCGCGCTTTGGTTTCGTGGATGCCCGGCGAGGTCCGCTGCGCCGGTGCGGTGGTGCAAGGCGCCATGGTGAGGCGGCCGCTGGGGACTCTCGAATTCGGGGTGCAGCGCGGGCCCAATCCGGTGACCTATCGTTTTTCCATTGATGGCGCGGGACGGCCGCTGTCGATCGCGCGGCAGGAGGGCGCGACGCCGCTGACGGGGCCGGACATCGGACCCGCGCTGGCGGCGAGCCGCTTTGCCGGGGGCAGCCCGCAGCAGGAGTGCAGCGTGACTTATGCGGCGCGGGTCTGGTCGATGGAGACAGCACCGGTCGAGGATTTGGTTTCCTACACGATCTCGCCGACCGGAAGCCCGCTGCCACGCGAGGGCTGGGCGCGGATTCGGGCGGCCGGGACCTGCACCGACGCGCCGCGCCGCGCGTGCTGCTGCGCGCCTTTCCCGATTTTGCGAAGGTCGCGGGAACACCGGGGGTGAAGGACTGGTCGCTGATCGGCTTCGACACCGACGCCGGCGGCGTGCCGGTGCGGATGAGGACGCTCCACACGACGGGTAATGCCGCGCTCGATGCTGCGGCGGCAAAGGCTGTCGGCGAGTCGCGTTTTACCGGGGGCGCGCGGACGGACTGCCTCTATCCCTATTGGAAAGCTGCTGAAAAATTGCCCGCGCCACCGATTCCCGATGAAGAGGCGCTGCGGCCCGAGGGCAGCGTTTGTGCCAGCAAGCCCGAGTGGAACAGCCGTCCGGTGCTCGTCTTTCCCGAACCGTGGCGGCGCCGCGCGATCGAGGGCTGGGCGGTCGTCAGTTATGACGTTGCGCCGTGGGGCGCCGTCGGCAATGCGAGGGTGCTCGCGTCGCAGCCGTCGGAGGATTTCGGCCGGCAGGCAATGTCGATCGTGCAGAGCGGCCGTGTGGCCGCGTCGGCGCAAGGCGCGGCTGCGTCGAGACCGTGCGCTTCGTCATGGGGCGCGGCGACAGCCAGCCGGTCGATGACGAGGTCGGGATTTTTTGACGGCTAGGTGGAGGCCGGCATCCTCACGCTATCGGATGTCGATCGGTATCGGCCGAAAGCTGCCATTCATAATCCTCCCCGCTTGCGGGGAGGGGGACCGCCGCCGCAGGCGGTGGTGGAGGGGG
>JACDQN010000511.1 GCA_015657575.1 Sphingopyxis sp. | reverse complement strand
GCCATGGCCTCGGCGGAGCGCGCCTGGATCGCGATCAGCTCGTCCTGCGGATAGGACCAGGCGACGCTCGCCATATAGGTGCTCTGCGTCGATCGCAGCTCGACATGATAGGTGCGCCGGTTGGTGTTGATGACGAGGTTCGTGACGATGCCGGGGTCGGTGGGTTTCACGAGGATATGCGTGCGCTTGCCTGCTCCGCTGCCGCTGGCCGCTTCGCCGATGACCCAGCGCACGGTGTCGCCCGCGGCGACCGCGCCCATGTCGGAGAGCGTCTCGCCTTCCTGCAGCTTGATGTCGGTGACGCGACCGACCGCGGCATAGACCTGATAAAGCCCGCCCGGCACATAGGCGAAGCTCTGCGTCGCGCCTTGCCAGCCCGCATCGCGCGGGTTGACGCGGGCCTTTTCGGTCGCCGCGGCGATGGGCCGATGGCTGCCCTCGCTGGCGATCGCCGGGAGGGGGAGGGCGGCAATCAGCATCGCCGCGAATATCCGATGGTGCATGGTCATTCTCCGAGGTCCTGGGACCAGTTGATCGCATGGACATAGAGTCCGAGCGGGTTGCGGCTGAGCGTCTTCGCATCGGTCGGGGTGCGGACGACGAAGGTGAGGATCGCCGACCAATGGCCGGTCGAGGCGAGCTGGCCGCGCACATAACGGCGCTCGTCCCAGGCGATACGAAAGCTGTCGCTCGAGGCGCGCACGACCTGGCGGACGTCGACCGAGACCTGTGTCTCGCCGATGTCGGCGAACGGGTCCTGCTGGCGGGCGTAGTCGTTGAGGACCGCGGTGCCCTGCTCGGTCGTGAAATCATAGGCGGCCGCCAAGTTCTGGCGCAGTACGATCGCATCGGCGGGCCTTGCGCGGACATTCTCGATGAACCGGGCGAGATGCCAGGAGATTTGCGGATCGGTCGGTTTATAGATGGCCTCTGCCGGCGCGACGCTCCGTGCCTGTCCGAGCCGATCGACCTCGACCACATAAGGGACGATCTTGGTGCCGAACCGGAGCCGGAGATTGTCGGCGGCCGAGAGCCCGAGCACCGCGAGCGCGCCGAAGGCGATCAGCCGCCAATTATGCGCCTGTTGCCGCGCCGAGCCGAGACGGTCGTCCCATGCCTGGCCGGCGCTTGGTAGGGCGTCTCGGGCAACGGCTCGCGGCCGAAGCGCGATGACGGACGGCGGAATGGGTTCATGAGCGATCCTCCAGGTTGATATGGGCGCTGCCGCCGCCATGATCGGACGAGCGCAGGCTGTTCGCGGCGAGGGTGGCGCCCTGCATCATCATCTGCTGGCGCCGCAGGCGCTTCGCCCATGCCGGCGAGCCATCCGTGATGGGGGCGTCGACGGGTGCGGGGTTATTCGATGCCGGTGCGTCGGCGCTTCCGATTGGTGCGGGGCCGGTCCCGATGTCGTCGGCCGGATCGCCGCTTTCGGTTGCGGCGGGGCTGCTATTGCTGCCGCCTCCGGCTGCTTGTCCTTTGGATGCGGCGCCGGCGCTCGGACCTGCCGGCGTTCCGGACCCCGGCGCGCCCGACGAGCCCAACGCGAGAGGGGGCGTGGTCGAGGGCGCGCCGCCCGTCGCCGGCGGGGGAGCGCCGCCCGGATTGGGCGCCGCCGACGACGAGGATCCACCACCCTGGGGTGGAGAAGCGGTGGACCGGGAAGGGGGAGGGGGAGCGCTGGCGCGCTTGTTCGCTGCACCCGCAAGGCTCGCGGCGCCCGCGACCCCGGCGCCGACGACCGCACCGACGCCGGTGGCGACCAAGCCGGTTCCGACCGCGGCGCCCGCGCCGAGCTGCGGTCCGCCCGAGACGAGCCCCGATGCGATGCCGGGACCGAAGATCGAGAGGCCGAGCAGGGTGAGACTCGCGAGCGCGATCGCGCCGACCTGTTCGAGCGTCGCGGGGTCAGAGCCATAATCCTGGACGAACTCGTCGAAGATCGTCGAGCCGATGCCGATGATGATCGCAAGCACGAGCACCTTGATGCCCGTCGCCATCACATTACCGAGCACGCGTTCAGCGAGGAAGGCGGTGCGGCCGAAGAGGCCGAACGGGACGAGCACGAACCCGGCGAGGGTGACGAGCTTGAACTCGATCAGGGTAACGAAGAGCTGGATCGCAATGATGAAGAAGGCGAGCAGGACGATCGCCCAGGCGAGCAGCAGCACCGCGATCTCGGCGAAATTGGTGAAGAGGCCGACCGGGCCCGCAAGCTCGGAGGCTTGGTCGAGGAGCGGACGTCCCGCATCGAGGCCGATGCTTGCGATGCGGCCGGGATGGAGGAGATCGTCGGGGTTCCCGCCGCCCGCGGCGCGCAGCCCGAGCCCCGAGAAACTCAGATAGATGATCTGGGCGAGCGCGTTCCAGTTGGAGATCAGGAAGGCAAAAAAGCCGACCTGCAGCGTCTTCTTGACGAGCCGTGCGAGAATGTCGTCGCTCTCGCCCCACGTCCAGAATAGCAGCGCGAGCGTCACGTCGATGACGATCAGCGAGCTCGCGAGGAAACCGACGTCCCCGGCGATCAGCCCGAACCCGCTGTCGATGTAGCGCGCGAAGATATCGAGGAAGCGATCGATGACGCCGGTGTTTTGCATGGGTTAGCGGTCCTGCTTTTTGGAAGTGCCGAAGAAATTGCGGCGATGCGCCTCCCATGCGGCGTGGCAGTCGGCATCGGCCGAGGCTTCGGTGACGGTGCGGCAGCGCGCGAGCTCGCGACTGAGGTTGGCGTGTCCGTCCGCATTGGTGCGACCGCTGCGCACATCGACGATGTAGCGCGTCGGCGGGACCGGATCGCGCAAGGTCACGATCCCGCCGACCACGAGCCCGGCGGCAATCACGGCCGCCGCGACCGCGCCGAGACCCGAGGGCAGGCGGTCGAGCTTCGACCGCCTTGGCTTCTTCTGGTTCTCAGTCATGGAAGATCGAGACGTCGCGCGGCTGATATTCGCTGCGGGTGCCACGGAAGCGGCGGCTGCGCTCGCGCGCTTGTGCTTCGTCGGCCGCGGCGCGCGCATCCTTGATCGCGTCGGCGCGGCCCTGCGCCGCGACGAGTGCGGTGAGGTCGGCGATTTGGCGCGTCTGGAGCGCGATCAGCTGATTGCCGGCCTGCGCCGCCTGCAACGCGCCGACCGCATCCTGACTCGCGCCGACGATCGTGCCGAGCTGGGCGCGGGTGTCATCGATGTTGCCGACGACGGTCGCCTGCGTGCGGAGCGCATCCTGGAATCCGCCGACCGCGTCGCGCCAGCGGCTTTCGGCATTCTCGACGAGGCGGCCCGAGCTGGTGCCCTGGAGCGAGCCCGAGGGGTAGCGGGCGTCGAATACGCGGTCGATGTCCTGGACCTTATAAGCGATCTTCTGCGCTTCGCCGATGAGCTGGCGGGTGCGGTCGATCGAGGTCTGGATATCGCCGAGCGCGTTCGTCGGCAGCTTGGTGAGATTGCGGCCCTCGTTGATGAGGCTCTGCGCCTCATTCTGGAGCGAGCTGATCTGGTTGTTGATCTGCGTCAGCGCGCGGGCGGCCGAGAGCAAATTCTGGCTATAATTGATCGGGTCATAGACCGTCGTTGCAATCTGGGCCTGCGCTGCTTGGGGCGAAGCGGCGAGCAGGCTTGCCGTGGCGAGGCAGGCCAGCAGCGGACGGGCAAAGGGGCGTCGGGTCATCGTCATATCTCCTTGTCGTTGGGGGAGGGGGGAGGCGGAGGGGATGGGTCGGAGGCCGGGTCCGGTCGCGGCAGTTCCGCCTCGACCAGCTCGGCGCCCCAGCCGAGGCCGCGGATGCGCAGCCAGGCGGGCGCGAAAGCGTGCGGGTCGTTCGGATCGAACAGCGCGCTGATCAGATTCTGGTCGGACTTCGACGAGGCGGCGGTAAAGGCGAGCGCGAGCGAGCCAAGGCCGAGGTCGAACAGACGGTTGCCGAGGGCCGACTGGCAGTAATAGTCACGCTTGGGCGTTGCGCTGGCGATGATCTCGATCTGGCGGTCGTTGAGCCCGAAGCGGCGGTAGACGCCGCCGATCTGTGGTTCGAGCGCGCGCTCGTTGGCGAGGAACAGCCGGGTCGGGCAGCTTTCGATAATCGCGGGAGCAATCTTGCTGCCCTCGATGTCGGCGAGACTCTGGGTGGCGAAGACGACGCTCGCATTTTTCTTGCGGAGCGTCTTCAGCCATTCCTTAAGCTGCCGTCCGAACATCTCGTCGTCGAGCGCGAGCCAGCCTTCGTCGATCAGGATCAGCGTCGGGCTTCCGTCGAGGCGCCGCGATATGCGGTGGAAGAGATAGGCGAGGATCGCGGGCGCCGCGGGCGTGCCGACGAGGCCCTCGGTCTCGAATGCTTGGAAGTCGCGCGCGCCGAAGGCTTCGGCGTCGCCGTCGAGCAGGCGGCCATAGGGGCCGGCGAGCGTATAGGGCTGGAGCGCGCGCTTGAGGTCGGTCGACTGGATCAGCACCGCGAGCCCGGTGAGCGTGCGCTGTTCGATCGGCGCGGTCGCGAGATTGCCGAGCGCCGACCAGAGATGCTCCTTTATCTCTGGCGTGATGTCGAACCCTTCGCGCGCGAGGATTGCGGCAAGCCAGTCGGCCGCCCAGCTGCGCTCGTCGGCATGATCGATCCGCGCGAGCGGCTGGAGCTGGATCGGCGTATCGCCTCCAAGCATTCCTCCGAGATCGTGCCACTCGCCGCCGACGCCGAGCGTCGCGGCGCGGATCGAGCCGCCATGGTCGAAGGCGAAGACTTGGGCATTTGGGTAGCGGCGGAACTGGAGCGCCATGAAGGCGAGCAGCACGCTCTTGCCCGCGCCGGTCGGGCCGACGACCAGCGTGTGCCCGACATCTCCGGCATGGAGCGCGAAGCGGAACGGGGTCGCGCCTTCGGTGCGGGCGTGAAAGAGCGGCGCCCCGTCGAAATGCGTGTCGCGGTCCTGTCCCGCCCACACCGCCGACACCGGCATGATATGCGCGAGGTTCAGCGTCGAGATCGGCGGCTGGCGGACATTGGCATAAGGGTTGCCGGGGATCGAGCCGAGCCAGGCCTCGACCGCGTTCAGGCCTTCGGGGATGCAGGCGAAGTCGCGGCCGCGGACGATCTTCTCAATCGCCTGGAGCCGGTAATCGGCCTCACGCGGGGTGTCGCCGAGCACGATGATGCTCGTCGTGACATAGCAATAGCCCGCGATGTCGGCGCCGAGATCCTGCAGCGCGGCATCGGCTTCGGCCGATTTGTTGGTCGCATCGCTGTCGACGAGGACGCTCGCCTCATTGGTGAGGACTTCCTTGATTATGGCAGTCAGGCTCTTGCGCTTGGCGAACCAGAGCCGGCGGATGCGCGTCAGCATCTTTTGCGCCGCAACCTTGTCGAGCGCGATCGCGCGCGTCGTCCACCGATAGGCGAACCCGAGCCGGTTGAGATCGTCGAGCATGCCGGGGACGGTCGCGGCCGGGAAGCCTGTGATCGTGAGGCAGCGGAGATGCTGGTCCCCGAGCTGCGGGGTCAGCCCGCCGACGAGCATCTCGTCGGCGAGCAGCGCGTCGAGGTGCATCGGCGTCTCGGGAACCGCGATATGCTGGTCGCGCGTCGAGATCGTCGAATGGAGATAGGTGAGCGTCTCGTCGGAGGTCAGCCACGCCGCCTCGGGCATCACGCCGTCGATCATGTCGAACAGGCGTGCGGTCTCGCGGATAAAGTCTTCGAGCGTGTCGGCGGCGGTCGCGCCCGCTTGGCTGCCGCCTTCGAACATCAGCGACGAGACCTTCGACGTGTCGTCGGCGGGCGGGAGCCATTGCAGCGTCAGATAATAGGCGCTGGTGTAGTTTGGCTGGGCGACATCGAGCCCTTCGAACTGCGCGCGGCGTTCCTCGTCGATCAGTCCGGACACCGGATCGGCGAACCCGGTCGACACCGGATAATCGGGCGAGGGGCGGCGCTGTGCTTCGACATAGATCGCCCAGCCGGTGCCGAGCCGCTTCAGCGCCGCGTTGAGCCTTGCGGTTGTTGCGATCAGCTCGGACTGCGTGGCGCTGTCGAGATCGGGGCCGCGGAAGCGCAGCGTGCGTTGGAAGCTGCCGTCCTTGTTCAGGACGATGCCGGGACCGATCAGCGCCGCCCAAGGCAGATAGTCGGCGAGCCTTTTGGCCTTCTTCGCATGTTCGCGCAGGAAGAGCATGAGCCTCAGCTTTCGAAATAGGTCGGGAGCGCGACATGGCGGCGCGCGACGGGCAGAATTTGCGGGTCGCGGCGCGCTGCGAACACCGCGAGGCCGTGGCCGATCAGCGCGACCGCGGCGCCCGCGAGCCAGAGACGGAGCCCGATGCCGATCGCGGCGGCGATCGTGCCGTTGACGATGGCGAGCGCGCGGGGCGCGCCCGCCATCATGATCGGCTCGGCGAGCGCGCGCTGCACCGGGGCGACGAAACCGGGGAGATAGTCGCCGCTCATCAGACGAGCGCCCCGCCGCCGAAGCTGAAGAAGCTCAGGAAGAAGGACGAGGCGGCAAAGGCGATCGAGAGGCCGAAGACGATCTGGATCAGCCGCCGGAACCCGCCCGAGGTATCGCCGAACGCCAAGGTCAGCCCGGTGATGACAATGATGATCACCCCGACGACGCGCGCGACCGGGCCCTGGACGCTGTCGACGATCGACTGGAGCGGGGTTTCCCACGGCATGCCCGAGCCGCCAGCCCATGCTGGCGAGACGG
The DNA here is from genome assembly GCA_015657575.1 of Sphingopyxis sp. Lineage (GTDB taxonomy): Bacteria > Pseudomonadota > Alphaproteobacteria > Sphingomonadales > Sphingomonadaceae > Sphingopyxis. The sequence continues at coordinate 7,420 of JACDQN010000511.1, read as the reverse complement.
TAGCTGCGGCGAGTCCGAGCGCGGCGGCGAACAGGGCAAAACGGTGCAGGGTCATGCGGAAGCTCCTTGGATGATGGGGAGAAGGCGGTAGCTGCCGTCGGACGCGAGGCCTTCGACGCGGACGAGTTCGGAAAGGCGCCGTTCGGTGCCGCGACCCGTCAGCACCGCGATGACATCGATCGTCTCGGCGATCAGCGGACGGGGGACATGCGGGATGGCTTCGAGGATCAATTGCTCGAGCCGGTGCAGCGCGGCGCTCGCGGTCCCGGCGTGGATCGTGCCGATCCCGCCGGGGTGGCCGGTGCCCCAGGCTTTGAGCAGATCGAGCGCTTCGGGGCCGCGTACCTCGCCCACGGGGATGCGATCGGGGCGGAGGCGGAGGCTCGAGCGGACGAGATCGGTCATCGTCACGCCGGGCGAGGTGCGCAGCGCCACGACATTGGCGGCGTCGCAGCGGAGCTCGCGCGTATCTTCGATCAGGATGATCCGATCGCTGCTTGCCGAGGCGACGGCAAGGAGGGCGTTGGTCAACGTCGTCTTGCCGGTCGAGGTGCCGCCCGCGACCAGGATGTTCGCACGCTCCTTGACGGCTTGTCCGAGATAGGTCGCGGCGATCGTGCTCATCGTGCCGGCGGCGACATAGTCCGCGAGCGCGAGGGGGAGGCTGGCGGGGCGGCGGATCGAGAAGACCGGTTCGGCGACGACGGGCGGCAGCAGGCCTTCGAAGCGTTCGCCGCTTTCGGGGAGTTCGGCCGAGACGCGGGGGCTGTTCCGATGCACCTCGGCGCCGACATGATGCGCGACAAGGCGGATGATCCGTTCGGCCTGCGCCGGGGTCAGCATCTCTTCGGTGGGGGCGAGGCCTCTATCAAGCCGGTCGATCCACAGCCGCCCGTCGGCGTTGAGCATGACCTCGGCGATATTGGCATCGTCGAGCCAGGCGCCGATCGCGTGGCCGAGCGCGCTTCGCAGCATCGATGTGCTGCGTGCATGGACGATGGCGGTCGGCTGGGTCACGGTAGTCGTCTCCAGTAGGGCGCCGCGGTCGGCGTCGGAGACGGGTAAAGAATGGCAAATCGGGGCTGCCGCAACAGCTATTCTGGCGTGTCGTACGTGCGGCGGCGGGCGGCTAGATAAGCGTTTGAGCGACAATTCTCAGGGGGAAGACGAAACATCGATTTCGCGAGCGCGAACCTGTTTGAACGAATCGTTCGCATGTCTGTCCAGATCGGATCGATTATTTTTTGAAGACTTGCTCCTGTATCGATGCCGTGCTGCGTCTATCAATTCGGGAAGAGGAGGTGCAAGCTACGACGGTGAGTGCAGCCCGGACGGATTTGGAAGCTTTGGGCACGGCCTATCGGCCGGCGCTCGTGGCCTTCTTCGTGCGCCGCGTTCACTCAACGGTCGAAGCGGAAGATTTGACGCAGGAGGTATTTATGCGTCTCGCCGACGCCGATCTCGACACGATAGAACGGCCCGAAGCCTATCTCTTTACCGTCGCCGCGAACCTGATCCGCGATCGCTCGCGGCGCCAGCGCGTGCAGACGAATATCAAAAATGAATATGCCCAGCAGCCGGGGCTCGGGGTCGAATTCCTCGATCCGCACCGCGTTGCCGAAGGGCATGACATGCTGCGCGAGCTTTATGCCGCGCTTGCCGAACTGCCCGAGCGAACACGGCGCATCTTCATCCTTTACCGGATCGAGAATGTGGAGAAGAAGACGATCGCCGCCGGGCTCGGTATCAGCGAGAATGCGATTGAGAAACATATCAGGCGCGCGATGGGTTTTCTGATCGAACGGCTGGGGGCGCGGTCGTGAACGAACTGGATCAAATCTGCTCTCCGATGGCGGAAGAGGCCGGCAACTGGTGCCGGATCATCGCCGAGCGTTCGCTGACACCCGCAGAGGCCGAAGCGTTCGAGGCGTGGATGGATGCCGATGCCGAGCATCGCGATGCCTTCGAGCGCGCGTGCTTCATCTGGCGGGCGCTCGACGGGCGCGCGGCGCCGCCCGAACTCGTTGCGATGCGGATGGATGCCCTGTCGGCGCTATCGGGTCAGGACGACGAACCCGCGCCGTCTTGGTGGCGGAAGCCCTGGCTGCGTCGCTCGGGGATGGGTGCGCTTGCGGCGTCGGTTGTCGCCGCGGTGACCTTTGCCTTCTTCCAGCCGGCGCCTGCCTCGCAGGCCGTCGAATATGCAACCGCGCTCGGCGAGCGACGCGTCGTGATGCTCGACGACGGGTCGCGGCTGTCGATGGATGCGGCGTCCGAAGTGTCGGTCGCTTATACCGGCGACAAGCGGCAGCTCGAATTGAAGTCGGGGCGCGCTAAATTCGACGTAGCGAAGGATCCGTTGAAGCCTTTCACGGTGGCGGCTGGCGACAAACTGATCGTTGCGACGGGGACGTCATTCAGCGTTGAAATATTGAACGGCGAGGTCAATGTCACCTTGCTCGAGGGGCATGTCGCGGTGCTCAACCGGGCGACAAGGAAGCCGGCGGTGGTGCCGCGGAATGGAAGCCTCAGCGCTGCAGATCAACTGTTGAAGCCGGGGCAGGAACTATCCATGCCAGCCAACGGCGCAGCGACGCTTCAAACCGTCGATCCCGCCCGCGCCACCAGTTGGGAAGCGGGTCAACTCAGCTTCGCCGACGAGCCGCTGGAGCAGGCAGTTGAGCGGATGAACCGCTATTCGCGCACGAAATTTGTGGTCGGCGATGCCGCGGCTGCTCGCGTCGAGATCAGCGGCGTGTTCAACTCGGACAATGTAGACGGGTTCGTGTCTGACGTGACCGATGTGTTTCCGGTGCGGACCGTGCGACGCGGAGACGAAGTGGTGTTTGTGACGACGAGATGAAATTATTTTGAATCCTGTTCCTGTTTGCCGCGCGTGCTGCGTCGGAAGTTCGAAGGCTGAAAATCAAGTGGCCTCGAACTTTGGGAGAGGGGATTTTATGGGGACCAATCTGATCCGCGCGATGTTGCTGGCTTCGGCGAGTGTTGCTGTTGCCGTGGTCATCGCGCCTGTTGCTGCTCAGGCGCAGGAAGCGACCTACCAGATCGATATTCCGGCGCAGTCGATGGGCGATGCGCTGCGGGCGCTCGGCAAGGCGACTAAGCAAAACATCGTGTTCAGCGGATCGGTGGTTAAGGGGAAGCGGAGCGCCGCTGTCCGTGGCCAGATGAGTGCGAGCGATGCGCTGTCGCAGATGCTTGCGGGCACTGGGTTGAAAATGTCGCGCGGCTCGGGCGGCGGTTTGGTGGTGATATCGGGAAACGCCGAGGTGGCGCCGACCCGCGTTGGAGCTCCGACGGTCGACTCTAACGTCGTCGCGATGACTTCGGCTTCGTCGAGCACCGTTGTTGACGCGCGCACCGGCGCGGCTCTCAAAGGGGCGCTCGTAGAATTAATGGAAACGGGCGAAAAAACTTCAACCGGCGAACTTGGTGAATTTCGCTTCCCTGGCCGAAACGGAAGCGTTAATTTACGAGTATCGTATCTCGGGTATCCTGAATATCAGCAATTTGTCGACTTGAAAGATGGTCGTGCAACTGCGGCCATCTATTTGTCGGATGGAGGGTCGAATAACGATATCGTCGTGACTGCATACCAATCTGGTCGCGCGCAGTCTCTAAATCAAGAACGTACTGCCGATAACGTGTCAACCGTCGTTTCGTCAGACCTGCTCGGGCAGTTCGACGGGACTACTATCTCGGATGCCCTACGCCGCGCTCCTGGAGTCGGCTTTGTTGTGAATGAGAAAACTGGGGACGGGGCGAACGTCATCATTCGTGGCCTTGAGCCGGGATTCAACACCGTCACATTCAACGGCCTCCGGCTGCCGATCGGCGATGGGGTAAGCCGCGGCGCGAATCTAGACAACATCCTGGCTGACTCGGTGTCGAGCATCACGATCAACAAGACGCTCTTGCCGTCACAAGATGGTTCGGGAACCGGTGGGCTTGTCGACATCATCACGAAAGGGCCGCTTGATAGGCCACGGTTCTACGTCAGTTTGACTGGGGAGAAATCGTTCTCGGCTAAGAATTTTCTAAATGAGTCATTTACTTCCGGAACAATTTCGAAACGATTTGGTTCGGAAGGTAACTTCGGGGTTAGCTTGACCGGTCAGTTTAGAAAGCGAAACATCCGGTCGGTTACACTCAGCAGCGGAATTCTATTGGGTCAGTACTTTCCAGCTACGGATGAAGGCAGGCCCGTGATCGTTGGGGACGAGGTGAACCCTCTGCGGCGGCGGCCTTATGAAGAAGGCGTCGACGATACTTATCAAACGAACATTGGCTTCTCGGACGTAAATTCGAGTGTCACGAATTATGCTATCGGGGCATCTGCGCAATGGAATATTGGGAGTCACACTGAATTAAAGCTGGATTACAACAGAAATCATTCGTCCACAGACCAATATAATCGATCTGCTGATTTCGCGCCATTAGCTGGCTTTGCCATCGCGCCGATCCCAGAGTTGGATGGTGAACCTAGGTTGGCGTATTATTGGGAAAATTACTCGTCTCCAGGACTTCCAGTTCGATACTCTCAAAGCCATTTCGTCTCCGATAACATCACATCTGAATCATCGACGCTCGCTTTCGAAGGAAAAACAAATACCGGAAGGTGGGGGATCAGATATCGTGGTGGCTACGCCGAAGGCAAGACTCGCACGCCAGCGCAATATTTTATGTCGGTAGGGCGGTCAGACTATGGACCTTATTATCTGGACATGGCCGACCTCGACCCTGCCGTTGTTCAAAACACCCTCAATGGGAATATAATATCGCCATTCGTCAAAAATATCAAAGATATCGTCTTTCCGGCACTTACCGATAGCGGGTACGCCCTATTAAACGATCCATCGGTGTCGGCGTTCCAGTTCGGTAGCTCATATTCAAATTCGGGCTGGAACAAGCGCTGGACCGGGGCTGTCGACGTGGATCGATCATTCAATTCAGGCTTTCTGCGCAAGATTCAAGCTGGCATGTTCTTTGAGCAGTCCAAATCGGGGTCCGATTTCGACGGGTCGTCGGAGATATATTCCTCTTTGACACCTAGGGAACTCGGCCTGATTAATGAGGCGCTCCCGCTGACCGATATCGGCGTTAAAAGCGGATTTGCGCTTATATCAGAAAGGAACCTCCGGGACTTCTTCGCTAAAGTTGCGACGGGGAATGCGGACGGCGTAACGACATTTTTTAGCCCGCCGGATGATCTGTCGCTTTTGGACTCTACTACGGAAAAGGATCTTGCGGCATACTTGCAGGCGCATTTGAAATTTGGCCGGCTCGAAGTCGTGGGAGGCCTACGGGCCGAACGTGTCAAGACTATTTCCCAAGCTGCGTATGGTGCTCAGCTGATCACTGCGGACGGCAGGTTCGACTTCGACTTCTTTCTCGCCAATCGGAACATTACGCCTCTCACCGGAACTGATCTAACGGTCCTCCCGAGGGTGACTGCAAATTTTCGCTTTAATGACAATCTGGTACTCCGTGCGGGATACTACCTGTCGATCGCGCGACCGACCCTTGAACAACTCTCGCGGGGCAGCAACATCTTCCTCGATCTGCGGCCACGATACGGTCCAAATCTGAATCAACCGCGTCTCCAAGTATCGCAGGGAAATCCAGACCTTAAAGCAGCATATACCAACAATTTTGACATCTCATTAGAATGGTACAGCGGCGATATCGGCGTTATGAAGATAGGGGCGTTTTATAAGCCCACGAAGAACGCTTTTTTTATGTCGGCTGATGAGGCCCGGCCCGATCTCGTCGATGTGGTCTTGCCAGACGATCCGCGCTTCCAGACGCCAAACTTGCTCACAAGTCTGATCCGGCCGGAAAATGACACAACTCTCGCTAAGGTTTGGGGGGCAGAAGTTTCCATCGAACGGCGACTTAATTTTCTTCCAGGGCTTCTTTCCGGCCTTGGATTGTACGCCAATTATACATACTCTGATAGCTCCCGCTTGACCTACCTGACCTTCCGATTTGCGGAAGGCGGAAGAGTTTATGTGCGAGCGCCCTTTCAAACGCAGCCCAAGCATACCGGGACATTTGCATTAACCTATTCCAAGGGTAAGGTAGACGGGACGCTGGGTTATACTATGCAGTCCAAGTATCTGACAAATTTCGGTCAAGCGGGTCTCTCAAGCTACAAAGATGGCATAGGTACGCTGGATGGTCGCATTGAATACAAAGGCTCAATCTTCGGCTCGACGGCGCGTATCTATATCGAGGGGTCTAATCTCTTGAAATCTGCCAAAGATGCCACTTTTAGTCGTTCGGCAGGCGGAGATGGAGTTCCGAAAATTTTGAGCGATCAAACCTATAATGGCGGTCGGACTGTGAGACTGGGGGCGACAATTTCATTCTAGCTCCTCGCAGAGGAATGCCGATCCTGCATTCCTCTGCCGTCGACGCTCCACACAGGATAGCGAACTGGCGCTCCAAAAAAGCTACTTCAGAAGCGAAAAAAATATGAAAATCCGGTCTGTTGTCCTCGGTGTACTCTTTTCATTGCTCTCCTCGATCTCCAGTCTCCCGGCCTTCGCCGCGGAGGGCGATAAAATTGAAGGACGGCTGCCCAATGGCTTCCGATACATCCTCCATCACCACAACTCACCTGAGATATCTATAAAGTTTCTTGTTAATGTCGGATGGGACAACGAGAACGCAGACGAGACGGGCGCGTCTCATTTGATCGAGCACTTGGCGTTCAACGAGACGAAAAACTATAGACGTGGTTTACTTAGATCCTCGCTCTTGCGAGAAGGTTTGCTTTATGGCGACCGGCTCTCGGGGGCCACTGGCTATCGGGCGACGCATTATGCATTGGAGTTGCCTGCGAATGTTGATGTCTCCTCGCTCGCACCTCTCAAAATAGTAAGGGATTGGGCTGACGGGATCGTAATTAATCCAAGAACCGTCGATCTGGAGCGCGGCGTAGTTATTAGTGAAGCCCAGACTTATGAGCAGGAAGGGGCAGAGCGAGTTGCGCTGTTGGATCGAGTGTCTGGCACAAACCGAAACGATAAGTTTCTCCAGCACGACCATGTGATGTCCACTATATCATCCAAAGACGTCAATAAGTTCTACAAGGAATGGTATAAGCCTAGTTCTATGACGCTAGTCATAGTTGGGAACATAGATTTCCCTAGTTGGGAATCGCTCATAAGAAAGGAATTCGGCAGCTTATCTAGGCAGCCTCGCAGCTCTCATGGAAAAGTGAATTCCGCCATTCGCATTCGCTCACTTGACTCGGTTTCGGTCATGCCGGCCAACCGGGGGGCAGGGACGAAGGTGGTGTCGTTTACCGCTATCCCATCCATCGATCCGGATGATCCGGTGCTAATGTATAAAAGTGAAGTAATATCTCGGTTAGCAAATCAGATTTTAAGGG
>JACDQN010000510.1 GCA_015657575.1 Sphingopyxis sp. | reverse complement strand
GGGCGATCGGCGTATCGGGCACGATGCCATGGCCCAGGTTGAAGATATGGGGGCGCGACGGGAAAGCCGCAAGGATGCGGTCGATCGCGGTATCGAGCGCGGTACCGCCGGCGACGAGCGCGAGCGGGTCGAGATTGCCCTGCACGGGCAGGTTCGACGGTAAGGCCGCGTCGGCCCAGACCGGATCGACCGTCTCGTCGAGCCCGATCGCATCGACCCCGGTTTCATCGGCATAGGCGCGGAGCTTGCCGCCGGCGCCCTTTGGAAAACCGATGATCGGCGTATCGGGATGCATCGCCCTCAACCGGCGGACGATTTCGGCGTTGGGCGCGATCACCCATTGCTCATATTGCGCCGGCGACAGGCTGCCCGCCCAGCTGTCGAACAATTGCACCGCATCGACGCCCTGTTCGATCTGACCCGAGAGATAGGTGACGGTCAGCTCGATGATCGCATCGATGATATTCTGAAATGCCTCCGGATCGCCGAACGCGAGCCGCCGGGCCGCCGCCTGATCCTTCGACCCCTGTCCGGCCACCATATAGGTCGCGACCGTCCACGGGCTTCCCGCAAAGCCGAGGAAGGTCGTTTCGGGCGGCAGCGACGCCGCGACCCGCGCGACGGTTTCATAAACCGGATCGAGCCGCTGCGGTGCCGCTTCGAGCGACGCGAGCGCGCTATCGACAAGCGGCGGCGCGAGCCGCGGTCCCTCGCCCGCCTCGAACCAGAGATTCTGACCGAGCGCATGCGGGATGACGAGAATATCGGAGAAAAGGATCGAGCCGTCGAAACCAAAGCGCCGGATCGGCTGGAGCGTTACCTCTGCCGCGGCCTCGGGGTCGTAACAGAGCTCGAGAAAGCCGCCCTTGGTTTCGCGAAGGGCGCGATACTCGGGCAGATAGCGTCCGGCCTGGCGCATCAGCCAAAGCGGTGGGCGATCCTGCCGCGCTCCGCGCAGCGTAGCGAGCAAAGTCTTCGGTGACGCCTTCACGCGGTCGCTCTTTCTCTTCCATATAAATATTTAAAGATATTTGTGGTGGTTTGTAGGTCGGCGGACAAGCGTGGCTTTAGGCTTGGACGTCCCTTTTGCCAACAGCTTGACTCTCCGCGCCGCAGGCAAGGTCATGGAGTCGCGGCCGCCCATTCCCGATATTCACAGCCTGTGGATAAGATTCATCCCTTGTGGACAAAGGGTGGCGCGGAATCGACACGGCCGGGGATGAATCGATCGTCCCGATTTGCTCCCCGCGCTTCTCCAAAACTTATCCACAGCCGGCGCAGATGCTTCGTCGCTTGCCTTTTTCGGCGGTTTCCCGCCATGGTGGCGCGATGGGCCGGCTTCACCTGCATCTCATATCCGACTCCACGGGCGAGACGCTCGAAAATATCGCGAAGGCGGCGATCGCGCAGTTCGACGATGTCGAGGTCGTGCGCCATTTCTGGCCCATGGTGCGATCGGAATCGCATCTCGACCGGATCATGGCGGAAGTGCAGGCAAGCCCGGGCATGATCCTCTTCACGCTGGTGAATGGCGAGCTTCGCGTCAGTCTCGAACGACGGGCCGGTGCGCTCAATCTGCCCACCGTTGCAGCGCTCGATGCGGTGACCGACGCACTGTCGCGGATGCTGGGGCAGGAAGCGAAGGCGCGTCCCGGACGTCAGCATGTTCTCGACGCCGCCTATTTCGCGCGCGTCGATGCGATCCAGTTCACCGTCGCGCACGATGACGGTATCGGCTGGGAAAATTGGGAGCAGGCCGACATCGTCCTTGCCGGCGTCTCGCGCACCTCGAAGACACCGACGAG
>JACDQN010000509.1 GCA_015657575.1 Sphingopyxis sp. | reverse complement strand
CCGGATGATGTCATACTGCCCGAGCGTGACTCGGATCGAACGTCCCCGGATAAACCCCCACCCGCATCAACGGTCCCTTTCCACCACATAGCGCGCGATCGCCCGCAGCAATTCGGCCTCTTCGCCGAAGCCCGCCAGATGCGCGATCGCCTGGTCGACGAGCAGCCGCGCCTGTTCGCGCGCGCGTTCGAGCCCCATCAGCGTGACGAAGGTCGCCTTTCCGGCCTCCTCGTCCTTGTGCAGCGCCTTGCCCGCCAGCGCTTCGTCGCCCTCGACGTCCATGATGTCGTCGGCGATCTGGAAGGCGAGCCCGATATCGCGCGCGTAGCCGCGCAAGGGGCGGCGGGCGTCGGCCGGGATGCGCGCCAGGATCGCGCCAGCCTCGACCGAAAAGCCGATCAGCGCGCCGGTTTTGAGCTGCTGCAGCCGCGTCACGGTCGGCAGGTCAAAATCCGAGGTTTCGGCCGCCAAATCCATCATCTGCCCGCCCGCCATGCCCGCCGGTCCCGCGGCGAGCGCCAGTTCGCGGACGAGGTCGGCGCGCACGAACGGATCGGCGTGGGTCGCGGGGTCGCACAGCCATTCGAAGGCGAGCGCGTGGAGCGAATCGCCCGCGAGCACCGCGGTCGCATCGTCGAACGCCTTGTGCACCGTCGGCTTGCCCCGGCGCATGTCGTCATCGTCCATGCACGGCAGGTCGTCGTGGATCAGCGAATAGACGTGCATCGCCTCGATCGCGGCGCCGACGCGCAGCGACGAATCGCGATCGACATGAAACAGGTCGCCCGCGGCGCGGACGAGCAGCGGACGCAGCCTTTTGCCGCCCGCGAGCGCCGCGTGGCGCATCGCTTCATAGAGCCGCGCGCGCGGGTCGGCCGGCACCGCGAGCAGACGGTCGAACAGACGGTCGATCCCCGCCGCGACGTCTTCCTGCGCCGATTGCAACAGCGATGCGGACAAGGCCACCTTCACAGCGGTCAATTCTCGCCGAAGGGCGTTGTTCCCGTGGGCTGCCCGTCGGCGCCCAGGCTGACCTGTTCGATGCGCGCCTGCGCCGCGGCGAGCCGCGCCTCGCAATGGACGCGCAGCGCGTGGCCGCGCTCATAGAGCGCCACCGATTCCTCAAGGCTGACGTCGCCGCTTTCGAGCCGCCGGACGATGCTTTCCAGCTCGCCCATCGCCGCCTCGAACGACAGCGACGAAATCTCGGGGGCGGCGGCGGTATCGGGGGTGTCCGTCATGCCCCTGCTTTGGCCCCTTCGCCCCCCGATGGTCAAGTGCGGTCGCGCTTGACGTCGCGGCGCGCGGCTTTAGCGTCGCGCCATGTTCATCGGCCATTTCGCCCCGGCGCTGATCGCCGCGGCCCGCCCCAAGGCGGCGGGGCTCGGCACCCTATTCGTCGCAGCGCAGCTCGTCGACATCGGCTTTGCCGTGCTGCTGATCCCGGGAGTCGAGGCGATGCGCATCGTCCCGGGCATCAGCGCGATGAACCCGATGGACCTCCATCATATGCCCTACACGCACAGCCTGCTCGGCACATTGATCTGGGCGAAGATTTTCGGTGCGCTCGTCTGGTTCGCGACGCGGCGGAAGGAAGCGGCGATCGGCGCCGCGCTGGTCGTGCTGTCGCACTGGTTCATCGACCTGATCGTCCATATCCCCGACCTGACGCTCTATGGCGCGCCACCCAAGCTGGGGCTCGGACTCTGGAATCATCCGGCGATCGCAATGCCGCTCGAAATCCTCTTCATCGGCGGCGCGCTTCTCTATTATGCGCGGCGCACACAGGCGCCGACCGGCAACCGGCGATTGTGGATTCTCGCCGGGCTGCTAGCCTTCGCGCAGGCGGCCGATTGGTTCGGCCCGAAAGAGCCCGTCTATTCGCTCGCGATCCCGGCAACGATGCTGTTCGCTTATGCGTTGCTTGCGGCGACCGCCGCGTGGGCGGGCGTCAACCGCAAGGCCATCGCATGAACCTGCAAGCCATCGCTGCCTATGTCGCCACCGCCATCGTTTTCGGCCTGCTCGACGCGGTCTGGCTGACGAAGGTCGGGCCGAAACTTTACCGTCCCGAGATCGGGGCCCTGCTGATGGACGGCTGGCGCCCCGCCCCGGCGCTGATCTTCTACGCCCTCTATATGCTCGGCATCCAGATTTTCGCCGTCGCACCTGCACTCGCGGCCGGGAAATGGCAGATCGCGGCCGGCTATGGGGCGCTGTTCGGCTTTTTCTGCTACATGACCTACGACCTCACCAATCAGGCGACGATGAAAATCTGGTCGACCAAGGTGACGCTCGCCGACATCGCGTGGGGAACGATCGCAACCGGCGTCGCCGCTGGCACGGCCGCTTGGCTCGTGCTGCGTTTCCTGCCGCGCGCCGCCTGACCCCCACACGCTTCGCGCAACAGCGATTCCTTTTTTTGCAATTGCCGACACCCGTCGAGCCGGCCATGCTGCACCGCACAAGAGAGAGGGGCGTAAAGGCAAGTTTTGTTCTTTAACAAGGACTTGCGCTATGAAAAAATTCATTCTTCCCGCCCTCGGCCTTTTCGCGCTGGCTCCGCTGGCCGCACATGCCGAGGAAACCCGCCGTTTCGAGCATGGCGGCAGCATCTACAGTTATAAGGTCAATCAGGTCGGCGACACGCGGATTATCAGCGGGGTCGAGGAAAAGACCGGAAAACCGTTCCGGCTGCGCGTCGGCGAACGCCGCGTTCGCGGCACGGTCGGGTCGCAGCAGATCAGCTTTGCGCTCCGCGACGTCGAACCGCTCGGCCAGACCGTCACTGTTCTCGCGTCGCGCTGATCAAAGCTCCGTCCGCGGGCCCCATGATGCGTAAAAGGCATCATGGGGTCTGTTCGTTTCGGGCGCGCAACGCTAAAGGCGCGCCATGACTCAGACAGCAGCCGCGCCCGCCTCCGTCATCACCCCCGAGATCGTCGCCGAACACGGCCTCTCGCCGGAAGAATATGAGCGCGTCCTGCACGCGCTCGGGCGCGAGCCGAACCTTGTCGAACTCGGCATCTTCTCGGTCATGTGGTCCGAGCATTGCAGCTACAAGAGCTCGCGCATCCATTTGAAGAAGCTGCCCACCGAAGCGCCGTGGGTGATCTGCGGCCCCGGCGAGAATGCGGGCGTCATCGACATCGGCGAAGGGCCGGACGGCAAGAAGCTCGCCGCGATCTTCAAGAGTGGAGAGCCACGAACCACCCGTCGTACACTCGAACCCTATCAGGGCGCGGCGGACCGGCGTCGGCGGCATCCTGCGCGACGTTTTCACCATGGGCGCGCT
>JACDQN010000508.1 GCA_015657575.1 Sphingopyxis sp. | reverse complement strand
ATGCGCCTGCAGCACATCAGGCGATAGGCGAGCGGGTGGTAGCCCTTGTCGATCAAGAGCTGCACGCGCAGGAACTCGCCGCTCGACTTCGACATCTTGCCCGAGCGTTCGACGAGGAAATTATTGTGCATCCAGAAGCGCGCGCCGCTGGCGTCGGAGCAGCTGTGTGCCTGGTTCTGCGCGATCTCGTTCGGATGGTGGATCTCGCGGTGGTCGATGCCGCCGGTGTGGATGTCGAAGGGGAAGCCGAGCAGCGCTTCGGACATCACCGAGCATTCGAGATGCCAGCCCGGGGCGCCGCGGCCCCAGGGCGAATCCCACTCCATCTGGCGCGTCTCGCCCGCGGGGGTCTTGCGCCAGATCGCAAAGTCGGCGGGATGGCGCTTGCCATCGACGGGATCGATGCGGCTTTCGCCCTCGTCGGTGCCATGGCGCGCGAGGCGGCCGTAGTCGGCGACTGTCGTGGTGTCGAAATAGAGGCCGCTCTCGAGCTCGTAGCAATGCTTTTCCGCGATCGCTTTCGCGAATTCGATCATCTGCGGCACATAATCGGTGGCGATCGACCAGTGCGCCGGCTGGCGGATGTTGAGCGCCTTCACGTCAGCCCAATAGGCTTCGGTATAATGTTTCGCGATGTCCCAGATCGACTGGGACTTTTCGGCCGCTGCTTTTTCCAGCTTATCCTCGCCCGCATCGGCGTCGTCGGTCAGATGGCCGACGTCGGTGATGTTGATGACGTGGGTCAGTTTGTAGCCCTTGTACGACAGCGTGCGCCCCAGCGTGTCGGCGAAGACATAGGCGCGCATGTTGCCGATGTGCGGGTAGTTATAGACCGTCGGGCCGCAGCTGTAGACGCGCGCCTCTTGCGCGTGGACGGGCTGGAACTCTTCCAGGCTGCGCGTCAGGCTGTTGAACAGCTTCAGCGGGGAGGCGGGGGCGTCGGTCATGCCGCCGCCCATGCCTTGCACCGATACTGTCCGTCAACCGAAAGGCTCAGGGCGTTTCGGTCGGCGTCGTCCACAGATCGTCGTTGCCCGCGCCGGTCACCGGATCGTCGAGCAGCGGCTCGCCGGTCAGCGGGTCGAGGTCGCGCATCGTGATCAGAGGCTGCGGCAGCGTATTGCCGTCGCCTTCGTCGGTTTCGGTTTCTTCCTCGACCACATCCTGGACCGGGAAGCTGGTTTCGAAGTCGACGGTGACCGTGGTGCACGCGGCGGGGTTGGCGATCAGGCATCCGTTGATCGTCGATTGCGCATTGAAGCCGGTCTGGACCACGCCGGTCGATCCCGAGGGCGCGTTGATGTTGACGAGCGGGATGACCGCGAGCCCGTCACCAGTCCGCCGGAGGCGTCGCGGTGCACCGCGTTGATCACCAGGCTGTCCTGATTGCCGGGGCCGTTGATGAACAGCCCGCCCGCGCCAAAGGTGATGCCGCGCCGCTCGTCAAAGGCGGTGCCGGTCCCGCTGTTCTGAATATAAACGCTGTCGGTCAGATTATGATTGAGCGTGATGCGATTTGCCGACAGCGCGCCGATGTCGTTGGTGATTCCGTCGTTTTGCGCCAGACGCGCGTTGATGGCGGAGGTGGAGGTCATGGCGGCGATATCGTTGATCGCCTGCATCGTCGCGATCACGATGTCGTCGGACCGGATGGTCAGGTTGCCGGCCAGCTGATCGGGCGCCTGGCCACGCAGATTGACCGACCCGCTGCCCATGATGACCTCGACGCTCTCGTCGCCGAACAGGTTCAGCGAATTATCGTTTGTCAGGCCGGTCAGCTGGACATTGCCGATGACGCGCATCTTGCCCGGCGTGCGGATCGTCAGCGATCCCTCGGCGCCGAGGTTCGATCCTGACGTCCCGCCCGTCATGGTGAAGGCGTCGACCACCACATCGGGCGGTGCAGCGGTTCCGGTCGATCCGCCGCCAGCCTGCACCTCGGGCGCCAGAATTTCGATCTCGCGGCCAAAGACGCGAGTCAGCTCGGCCGCGTCGATATGATAGCCATTGGGTCCGTTCTGGCCGGCGGTGCCGCCGACGAAGGTCTGGTTGTCCGCATTGTTGTTGGCGATCGAGACCTGCTGGGTGACGCCAGCGGTGCCGACGCGGCCGGTCGACGCGATGTCGATATTGCCCGAGTCGAGCGAAATCGATTGGCCGGTGACGACGCCGGTGATCCCGAGGTTGGAGCGCGCCGAGGCTGCGACGCTGCCGGTTGCGGTCACGGTCTGGAGGTTGAGGAAACCGCCGGTATTGCTGAGGATCGCGTTTGCCGCAGTCAGGTTGGTGATGCTCATCGCCTCGCCGCTGGTGCCGAGGTCGGCGGTTCCGGCAACATTGCCGCTCGCGACCGAGAAATCGCCATTGCCGCGAACATAGGCATCGCCGACGTCGGTGGTCAGCGTCGTGAAATGCTGGTTGCCGCCCCCTTCGATGCGGATCGCATTGGCGCTGGCGGCGATCGTGCCGCTCGAAACGAGGCTGCCGATCAGGATGTTGCCGTCGATGCTGTCGAGGCTGGTCTCTCCCGACGAGGAAACCTCATCTGCGGTGATGCCGGTGTCGCCGCTGAGCGTGACGCTGGCCCCGCCCACCGACGTGACGTCGATCGCCGCGCCCGCCTGAAGGCTGACGGCGCCAAACGCCTGCGTTCCGCCGCCGGTGATGCCCCCCGCCGAGTTGATCACAATATCGCGGTCGGCGGTCAGCGTGTCGATCGCGCCGCCGGGGTTCGACAGGGTGGCGAGGGTGACCGACGCCGCGTTGATCGTGACGTCGCGCCCGGCCGCAACCGGCCCGTCGAGATTGGCGGCGCCCGCCGCATCGACGATGACGTCGCTGAACGCATCGACGTTACCCAGCGTTGTTGTGCCGCCTTGGGTGCGGAGGCTGCTGTCGCCGCCGGTGATGCCCAGGCCGAGCGTCGTGGCGCCGTTGACCGCGATGCTGTTCGCCGCATTAAGCAGGATGTCGTCGCCCGCCGACAATGCCGCGGCGTCGATTGCGCCCGCCGAGGACGCCATCACGATGTCGGCGCCGTTGGTCGACGAGGTGCCTTCGCCGACGCTGATCGTGAAGACGCCGCCCGACGAGCCGACTGCATAGGCGAGCGTCCGCGTGTCACCGCCGGCGCCGGTCGTCCGGGCATCATTGGCGGTGATGTCGCCGACCGCCAGAATGGTCAGGTCGTCGCCCGCCGTGACGCCGGTCAGGCTGGCGGTCGTTCCCGCGCGCACCAGCATATCCTCGCCCGCGGTGCCGCCGGTGATCGTCGCAGCGCCGCCGCTGTTGACCCCAAACATGCGCGCCGCCGCGCTGTTCGTCAGCGTCGCATTGCCCGCCGCCTCGACGAACAGATCGCCATTCGCCGTCCCGACGCCGCTGGGATCGACATAGCCGCCGTTGGCGCGCGCCGAGACATTGATATTCGCATTGGAATTGAGGCGAATATCACCACCCGAGACATAGGTGCCGGTCATGTCGCCGTCGGAGAAAATCGAGATGGTGCCATCGACGTCGGCGTTGTTGACGGCGACCGGGCCCCCGATACCGAATGCGAAGAAGGAGCCCGTTCCGGTCACGTTGCCGGTCAGCGCGATGCTGTTGGCAAAGAGGCTGATGTCGCCGCCGGCGTCGATCGACGCGCCGCGGATTCCTTCGGCACCCGCCATATCTCCGCTCGCCGACAGATTGACGCCCAGCCCGGCCGTGACACTGTTGAAGACGATCGACTGGCCCTGGACCTGGACGAAGCCGCCGGCGGTCGAATTGCCGAGGTCGACCGCGCCGGGCGAGGTGATGGTGATGTCGCCACCGGTGATGATCGAGTTGAGCCCGGTGCGGAAGCTGCCTGCGGTGGCGGTGAAATCATTGCCCGCTTCGGCATGTTCGACGCTGACCGCGCCGTTGCTGGCGATGCTGATGTCGCCAACGGCATCGAGGCGGTCGACGCCGATCGAACCCGTCACCCCGCTCGTCGTCAGCGACAGCGCGTCGCCCGCGCCCAATGTGCTGCCCGGTGCCGCGCTGATGCTGTTCAGCGCGGTGACGATGACGCTGTCGCTCGCGCGGATCGTCGGCGCCGTGCCTTCGCGGGCGTCGTGGCGGATGTCGACCTGGTCGCCCGCGTCGATGGTCAGCACGCCGTCGACGTCGAGAATGCCGTTCGACTGCGCATAGACGCCGACCGAACTGTCGGTGGTCAGCGTGACGTCGCCCTGGCTGCTGATCGTGCCGCCGTTGAGCGCGACGAAGATGCCCGCGGGCGCTTCGTCGGTGTCGTTGTTGGTCGGCGCTGCAAAGCCCAGCACTTCGGCATCGAGGCCGGCGAAGCTGAGCTCGCCTTCGGAGCGCAATTCGACGCGGCCGGCAATATCGCCGCTCGCGCTGATGTTCGTCGCACCGAGGGTGATCCGGCCGAGGCCGCTTTCGCCATTGAGCGCCTCGATCGCGACAAGCCCGCCGCGCGTACCCGAAATACCGCCGTTGGCGCCATTGGAACCGCCGCCCTGGCCCGCACCGCCGACGCCCGCCGCGCCCGATTCACCGGTGGTGTCGATATCGACAGCTTCGCCGTTCGAGCTGATCGTGCCGCCGGTGGTGACCAGGCGGATGGTACCGCCGTTGCCGCCGCCGCCATTGCCGCCGTTGCCCGCCTGGGCGGTGGCGCTGAACACGCTGTCCGCGCCGTTGCCGCCATTGCCGCCCCGGCCGATGCTGCTGAAGACGACGCTGTCGCCGTCGATCAGGCCGAGCGATACGGTGCCGCCCTCGTTCGCGGCGACCTCGATCGTGCCGCCGGTGCCGTTGCCGCCGTTGCCGCCCGAAGGCGCGATCATCGGGAAGGATCCGAAACCGCCGATTGCCGTTGCCGCCGTTGCCGCCGATGCCTTCGCTGAGGAAATTGGTCTGCACGACGGTCAGGCTGGCGTCGGGACCGTCGGCGAGCATGCGCGCGGTGCCGCCGGCGCCATTGCCGCCGTTGCCGCCATTGCCGTCGTTGCCGTCGGCGCCATTGCCGCCCCGGCCGCTCGCGTCGAGCGTGACGGCGAGCTCGCCCGCCTCGAAGTTGGTGACGATCGCCTGGGCGATGCCGCCAAAGCCGTCGCCGCCGTTACCCCCGACATTGTGGCTCCCGCCAACCCCGCCGAGGCCTTGCGCGACCGCGCTGACATTGGAAATCCCTTCGACCGCCATTTCGAGCGCGATCGTCGCGGTGCCGCCGCGCCCGGCGCCGCCGGTGCCGCCGGTGCCGACGCCGGTTACGCCGCCGCTGCTGCTCGAAAAGAAGCTGCTGCCGCCGGCACCGCCGATGCCCGATGCGTCGGCGATCATGCTGCTCGCCGCCGTCGTGCCGCCGCGGACGTTGACGACCGCAGTTCCGCCGATGCCGTCGCCGCCGTTGCCGGGGGTGCCCGGATCGCCGCTGAAGCTGAAGACATTGTCGAATTCGCCGCCTTCGCCGCCGATCCCCGCGGCGTTGGCGAGGATGGTGCTGGCGTTGACGATCGCCGACCCCTCGATATTGATCGTCGCGGTCCCGCCTGCGCCATTGCCGCCGTTACCGCCGGGCAGGATGTTCGCCGGATCCTCGTCGCTGCCGAACGAGCCGATGCCGCCCTCGCCATTGGCCTGCGCGACGATATCGGCGGCGTTGATCGTGCCGCCGAGCAGGTTGATCGTCGCGGTGCCGCCGATGCCGATGCCCGACTGGCCTTGCACGACGCCGCCGAAGCCGTCGGCGCTGATCGTCATGTCGCCGACATTCGCGATGCCGCCGGTCTGGGTGAAGGTGGCGGTGCCGCCCGTGCCGTTGCTGGCATCGCCGGGGCCGTTGCCGCCATAGCCGCTCGCCGTGGCATTGAGCGACGAGGCCGACAGCGTGCCGCCCTGTACCTCGATCGTCATCGTGCCGCCGCGTCCCGCGCCCGAGGTCTGGTTCGGCACGCCGGCGCCGCCTTCGACATCGACCTCGGTGAAGCCGTCGGCCGAACCGTTGAATTCGCCAAGGCTGATCGAACTGCTGTCGGTCGCCTCGGCGACGGTGCGGATCAGGATCGTGCCGCCGGTGCCGACGGGGTTGGTCCCGCCGCTTTCGATCGCGCCGCCCGAAATGCCGCTTGCCGACATGCTAGAGCCCAGCCCCATGTCGATCGTGCCGGCGTTGGCGATGAACTGGATCGTGCCGCCGGTGGCGTTGCTTCCCGCGGCGCTCGCGCCCGACCGCGCGCCGGCGTCGAAGAACTGGCTGCCGTCGTTGGTGGTCAGGATCCGGCCGGCGTTCGACGCGGTAAAGCTGATCGTGCCGCCCTGTGCCGGGCCGCCCGCCCCGCGCGAATTGACTGTCGCCGCCGAGGCATCGACCTGATAGCCATCGGCACTGATCGTGCCGCCATCGGCGGTGAAGATCACGTCGCCGCCGGTGCCGCTGCCGACATTGTCGGCGATCACCGCGAGACCGGTGCTGCCGCCGAACGCGTCGACGAAGATCTGGTCGGCGACGTCGATCGTCCCGCCGCCGGTCGCCGAAACGATGACGTTGCCGCCTTCGCCGCTGCCCATATTGTTGCTTGTCGCGGCCATGCCGCTTGCCGCGAGGCTGAGCGTGCCGCCCACATCGAGCGTCGAGCCGCCGGTCGCCGACACATTGACGTTGCCCCCGATCCCGTCGCCCGACTGGATCGTATCGAGCCCGGATCCGTCGCCGCCGCCGAACCCGGACGCGGTCAGCGTCAGATCGGCGAACTGGACCGTGTCGCCGCCGGTCACGCTGACGCTCGCCGCCCCGCCGCGGCCGTTGCCGCTTGCCGAACTGTCGCCCGATGCCCCGCCGCCTTCGCCTTCGCCGCTGACCGATGTCGTCCCGAAGGAGATCGTCGCGCTCGCGGCGGCATTGACCTCTATGCTCGCCTGGCCGCCGATGCCGTCGCCGGCGTCGAGCGTCGTGAAGGTGCCGACGCTCGGGTTGGAAATATTGCCGCCGCCGGTCCCGCTCGCGTTGACGATGGTCGCCAGCGTCTGCACGTTCGTTCCGGCGCCGGTCACCGATATCCGCGCGGTGCCGCCGGTGCCGTCGCCCGACTGGTCCAGTCCGACCTGGCCCTGACCGATGGCGAAGGCACCGAGACCCTGCGTCGCGCTGAGGCTCCCGCCATTTTCGACCGTGACCGTCGCGGTGCCGCCGACGCCGCTGCCGCCGACATCGCCCGCGACGGTCGCGCCGCTGGGATTGGTCGACAGTCCGCCGCCCTGTCCGCTCGCCGAGGCGAGGACGAGGTTGGCCGACAGCACGCTGCCGGTGCCCGATACCAGCACTTCGGCCGTACCGCCGCGGCCATCGCCGCCATTGCCCCCGGTATCGACGCCCGCGATGCCGTTCGCCGAGACGATCGCGCCGCCGGTGATCAGCGCGACGCCGCCGCTGTTGACGTTGAGGCGCGCGATGCCGCCCTGGCTGTCGCCCGAGGTCGCGTCGAGCGCGCCGGTCGCGGTGATCGCCAGATTGCCGCCGACGCCGAACTGGCCGCCATTGACATTGACCGACGAATTGCCCGCTGCGCCGGCGGTGCCGCCCGACTGGACGGTGAAATTGCCCGTCGCGCCGACGAGCTGGCCGGCACCGACGTTGAAGGTCGCGCTGGCGTCGCCGATGAAGGTGCCATTGCCTTCCACCACAACGCGTCCGATGTGCGGCGGCGGGGCAAAGGGCAGCACGGGCGGGGGCAGTTGCAGCAGCGGTTGGCCGACCAGCGCACCGCTGGCGCGCGCGATCGTGTCGCTGCGGAACAGCGTGTCGTTGATCGTCATGTTCGCCGCGGTCGCATTGACCGGCGCCGTCGCCAGCTCACCCGCGACGATATTATAACCCGCCGACAGGCGCACCGCGCCGTCGGCTTCGACCGCCGATACGGCGTCGTCATACCCAATCGAGCCCGACACGAGCATCGTCACCGCGTCATTTTTGGGGATGGCGACCATATAGATTCGGTTCTGGTCGGTATCGCCGTCCTGATGCGCCGGGCCGGTGGTGCTGCCCGTGTGGGTGATCGCGTTGCCGCCCGCGGCACCGACGGTCACGTTGATGTCGAACAGCCCGCCGTTGATGCGGACCTCGGCCTGTTCGGCGGCGACATAGGCGGCGGAGCCGTCGACGCGCACCGCACCGGCCTGGACGATGCGCGGCGCGACGAGCGCGACATAGCTGCTGCCCGGATTGCCGACATTGTTGGCGTTGATCGCGCCGTTGACGGTGATCGCCGACGTGCTTCCCGAGGCGCCGTTGAAGCGGATCGTGCCGCCGGGGCCGAACAGCCCGCCCGTGGTAACGATATCGTTCGTCGTAAGGACGAGGCTGCCGACGTTGATGACGCCGGTCGCGCCGATCAGGATACCGCCGGCGTTGTAGAACCAGATATTGCCGCCGCGTGGGCCGGTGGTCGAGCCGACATAGCTGTTGACCGTGCCGTTGATCGCGATCTGGCGGCTGAGCGAGCCGCCTACGCCGTTTACGAAGCGGTTGAGGACAGTATAGCCGGCCGGCCCGACGAAGTTCCACGTCGAACCGTTGGGCAGGAGGTCGATGTCTCCACCGGTTGCGGCCGTATCGGTCGGGACCCAGTTATAGATGTTTTGGGCCTGCGTGACGGTGACCGTGGTCGTCGTGCCGACACTGTTGACCCCGCCTCCCGGTCCGACGAGCCCGGGTACGGGATTGGCTGCGACCTGCGCCAGCGCCGGGCCGCCATAGGCAAGCGCGACGATCCCTGCGGCGATCGCACAACTGGCCAGCAAATGCTGCTTGCCTTGGCGGACGGGCGAGCGGGTGGCGGTGGCGCGCATGGCGTTGGTCCTCGATGCAGAAGTCATCAGCGCGCCCTCACGCCGAACTGGGTGGTCAGCGACACGAGCAGTCGCGGATCGGGCTTTTGGGTCAGGAAGCCGCCGCGGTTGAGCGGTACGGCGAGCGTGACGTCGAGCCGCGCGACATCGCCGTAAGCGACGCGCATACCGCCGCCCGCCGAATAGAGCTTCTGGGGGTTGAGGCCGTTGAACGCCGTATCTTCGTTCCATACCCAGGCGGCGTCGAAAAAGGCGAAGGGCTGAAGCGCGAACGCCTGGGTATTGGCGGGGACGAATGAGCCGTAGCGCGCCTCGATCGCCACCGCGACGCCGCTGTCGCCGATCACCGTGCCGGGATCGAAGCCGCGTCCGACGGTGAAATTGCCGCCCGAAAATTCTTCATAGGCGAGCAAAGGATCGCTTGCCCATTGCGCGCGCGGTGCCGCCGAGAGCGTGAAGAGCTTGTGCGGCCGCCATTCGGCGAGCGCGTTGGCGCGGACGAGGAAGGCGTCGGGCTTGCCCTCGACGCGGGTCAGCGGCACCGCGCCGGGCAGGAAACAGGCCGCGCCGCCGGGCCCGCAATCGTCGCTGGCGCCGAGGAAGCTGGCGCCCTGTCGCGCCTCGATCGACGTCGACAACGCCCAGCGCGGTTCGCTGGGGCTGTATCCGCCGCGTCCGGCGATCGACGCCGGATCGACCCACGCCGCATCGGCGCGCAGATTGAAGACGCGGAGGCGATCCTCGTTGATCGGAACGCCGGTCAGGCTGATGTCCTGATCGATGAAATCGAGCCCGCCGCCGATGGTTATGCGCCGTGCCTGTGTCAGGACGAGCGGATAAGAGGTGAAGAGGCTGACGATCTGGGTGTCCGACTTGACCGGCAGGCCGGTGATGTCGGGGCGCGTCCAGGCGTAGGTGTAGCTGGCGCCGAAACGCAGCCCTTCGCCGCCGACGCGGAATTCATGCGCGAGCTGGACGACTTTCTGCTCGTCGAAATCGGGGGTCGCGTAGAAGCTGACCGTCGTGAGGTCGCCCATGCCGGTGAGGCCCGCGAGCCGCGCGCGCGCGATCCCGCCCCAGCGGCCGACATCCTTCGACCCGAAATTCTGGGCGTTGAAGTCGAAGATCGCGGGCGTGCGCGTGACGAGCACCTCGCCGACGACTTCGCCGGGGGCGCCGCCCGGACGCAGTGTCAGCCGCGCGTCGAGCCCCGGAATGTCGCGGGCGAGCAGCAGATAGCGTTCGGCGTCGACGATGTTGAACACGGGCTGGTCGTCGAGCCGCGAGAGATAGCGCTGGAGCAGCCGTTCGTTGGCGCCGGCATCGCCGCGCACCTCGATCCGCGCCATGCGCGCCGCGAGGATGTCGAGCTTGACGACGCCGTCGTCGATCGTCTGCGGCGGCACGCGCACCGCGGCGAGATAGCCTTTGCCGCGCAGCATCGTCGCGGCGCGGTCGCGAATGTCGCAGACGACCGAGATCGGCAGGTCCTGCCCGACACGGTCGGTCCAGCTCGCGTCGAGCATCGCGGGGTCGATCCCCTCGACGGTCGAGAATTGCACGCTGCGCAGCGTGACGCGGATGTTGGCGAATTCGGGATTGGCGAGCGGGCAGGGCGCGCGTTCGATCTCGTCGTCGACCGAGACCACCTGCTCGGCCGGCGGAGTCGCGGGGGCCAGCGTCGGCTGCTGGATTTCCTCGCGCGTCGGGACTTGCGGGGTTAACTGCGCAAACGCCGTTGCTGGAAGCGTTGCGGCGATCAGGCCGGCCGAACCGGCGAGCGTCGCGAGCAGCCTGGTCCGGACCTGCCGGCGCTGCCGGATTTCTCCAAATACCCCCAGATCGGTCATTACCACCCCTTGCGTACGAACGCATCGCCACCACCGCGACGCGCCAAATTCACCAAGCTCCGCCGGCTGGCCGGCAGCGCGAATTTTTCGACCCAAGGAAAGGACTTACTGCTGTTAAGCGCAGCTTCCCTCTCGATTGTTAACAGATGGATGAGGCGGGTTCAATGCTTCCCCCGCCCATCGATCATCCACCCGTCGATTCGGTTTCCGCCATGGCGTCGACCAGCCGGTTGAGCTGCGGCGAACAGCCCTTGGCCATCAGCATGTCGACCGATCCCTCGACCGTGTCGGGGGCATTGTCCATCGCGCTGAAGCGCACCGTCACCGGCGCCGCCAGCCCGGCGCCCGACAGGCGGTAATCGGCGCCATATTGCACCGGCATCGCATCGGTCGGCCATTTGCGGAAATTGGCGCCCGCGACGAAGGCGACCGTCTCGCTCTTGCCGCCATGTTCGATGCGCAGCAACTGGTCGCTTTCCATGTCGGGCCGCCAGAGCAGCAAGGAGGCGGGGTCGGCGACACAGAAGGTACCGGCTTCGCGATAGTCGAGCAGCCACAGGTTCGGCGCGCGCATTTCGCTGGGCTTCGGATCGTCGGGCCCGCGCGAGAAACCGCCGCGCGAGCGCATCTGCGGGCCCTTGGCCAGCATGCGGGTGACGGTGGAGCCTATCGACTGGCTTGCCTGGACGGTGCCCGTCGCCCCGTAGGTTCCAGGCCCCGAGAGCGTGCGCGTCTTGCCCGCCTGCATCAGCACGACCTTGTCGCCCGAAACGAGCGTCAGCTTGTCGGACGACTTCAGCTTGGTGCCGGTCGGATATTTGGCCGCCGACGGCCCGGTCGAGCGGACGACCATCGATTGCGCCGCGGCGGTGCCGACGACGGCAACCGCCATGATCGCGGCCGCGGCGGTCAGCCCCATGCGGCGCATCTGGAAGTCAGGAAAGGACATAGCTTTCTCCTTTTTCGGTCTCGTTCAGGCGTTCTATCAGGAACATGATGGCTGGATCCTGACCGAATTCGGCCTGTATTGCTGTGGCACAGGTCACATATGATTTTTTATCGCCCGCGCCGTGCGCCGCGACCAGATCGGCGATGCGGCGCGCTGCTCCGCCGACAGGTCGGGGCGCGCGGTGAAGACGTCGACGGGCTGAGCACGGCCGCGCAGCGTCACGCGGCCCATTGGTATCAGATCGTCGCGTTTCGAGCGCGCCGCGGCCTCGGCCGAGATCAGCACGCCGGTCTTGAGACCCTTGTTCGCCGCCTCCAGCCGCGAAGCGGTGTTCATGCTGTCGCCGAGCGCCGTGTACTGGATACGCCCTTCGCCGCCGAAATTGCCGACGATCGCATCGCCGACGTGCAGGCCGACGCGCGTCATGCCGATCGGCGGAACATCCTCGGCGGCGAGGTCGACGCGATATTTCTCGCCCGCCTGATACATTGCGAACGCCGCCGCGGCCGCCTTTTCACCATCGTCGGGGCGGCTCAGCGGCGCGCCCCAGAAGGCGACGACGGCGTCGCCGACGAACTTGTCGATCGTGCCGCCATGTTCGAGCACGATGTCCGACAGCCGGTCGAGATATTCGTTGAGCAATCGTGCGACGGTTTCCGGCGTCACCGCGTGACTGAGCTTCGTGAATCCCTCGAGGTCGGTGAAGACGCAGAAGATGTTGCGCCGCTCACCATGGAGCGAGAGCTGGTCGGGGTCGCGCATGATCTGTGCGGCGACGTCGGCGGGCAGATATTTGCCGAGCGCCGACTGCGCGAAGGCGCGCTGGCGCGCGCCGATCGTGCGCGCGGCGGTTCCGACCGCGGCATAGCCGAACAGCCAGCCGATCGCCCAGCCGAAGGCGGGGAGGGTGGTCGTATCGACCCCGCGCCCATGCATCCAGAAGGGGAAGGCGATGAAAAAGACCATCTGGCCGAGGAAGACGATCGCCACCCAGCGCGCGCGCAGGTCGATCAGGCTGGTCAGCCCGCCCGCCAGCACGACGAGCACCGCGAGAATCCACAGCGCGGGTCCGGGCACGGGGTTGGCCCAGGCCTGGTCGAGCTGCTGCGCGAGCATATGTGCGTGGACCTCGAGCCCGATCATCGTTTCATGCTGTCCGCTGATCGCGTCGGGAAAACGGCTCAAGGGCGTGTTGAACTGGTCGTTGTCGATGATGTCGCCGCCGATCAGGACATAGCGATCCTTCACCAGCTCCGAAAAGCCCGCGCGCATGTCGGCATCCATCGGCATCGCGAACGTGTCGATCGGGAGGTTGGCGAAGACCGGTTCCTCCTGTCCCGCCGCGGCGCGCGCGGGGACGAGGAAGCGGATGCTGCCCTGATAATCGGCGTGCGCGGAATCGACCGGCGCGAGCGCGTTGGCCATCAGAGGCGGCAGATTTTTCGGCCGGTCGGGCCAGTTGCGGATCACGCTGTCGTCGTCGGTGCGGAAGAGGACGCTCGTCGGCTTCGTCTTGTCGGTCACCACCTCGGCCTGATAGGCTTCGAGATATTTCTGCTGTTCGTAGAAGATGGTGTTCGGATTGCTCGCCTGCTCGGCATAGGCGAGCCAGGTCGGCGTCTTCATCGCGCGCAGCTGCGCCTTCAGCAGCGGGTCGTCGGGGCGCGGCGAATCGAAGACGATATCGATGCCGATCGCCTTCGCGCCCATCTGGTCGAGATTGGCGAGCGCATTCGCCAGCAAGGTCCGGTCGAGCGGCGAGCGGATGCCGGTGTTGAACAATGTCTCGTCATTATAGGTGACCATGACAATGCGCTTGTCCTGCCCGACATGTGGCGCCATCGCCGTGGCGCGCGCGTCGTAAAGCGCGCGTTCGGCGTCGCGGGTCAACGGCAGTTCCCAGCTGAAGCGCGCGATCAGGATGGCGACGATCAGGAAGGCTATCGTCGCCGCCATGCGCGACGGGCCGAGCTGCATGATCAGCCGGCGCACACGCTTGCGCAGCGGGACGGCGGCAGGGCTGCCGTCCGACGCGGGCGCGTCTGGCGCGATGGCGATCGTCTGTCCCCCCGTCATGCGTTCAGCGGGCCGCGCGCCGGCAGCCTCCCCCATTTCGGCGGTGGCGTCCGCGGTGACGGTGCCGTGCAGCAGCGGCTGGCCGCCGTCGCCGATGATCGCGAAACCCGCCCAATAATAAGGGTGCGAGGTCTGCTTGTCGTCCATCAGCCGCGTCTGCGTCGCCCACAGCGCATCGGCGATGCTTTCACCCTGCGGGACGGTGAACAACCCGCCGATCAGCCGTTTGGTCGCGTCGAAATCGTCGGGGGCGGGCCAGTGGCTCGCGATCACCGAGCGGCCGCCGGCACCGATGAAGCTGCGCACCAGCCCGTCGAGCGCATTGCCGCCGCCGCTCGCGACGCCGGCCTCGCGCGTCGCGGCGACCGAGGCGGCGCCCGCGGTGTCGCACGCCGACAGGATCACCAGGTCGGCGTTGATCTTGAGGTCGAAGATTTCCTGGAAGGTCAAAAGGCCGTCCGAATCCTGTCCGCCGAACGAGGTGACGAGCGCCGGACGCGCGGGGCAGGACGGGCGCGGCGCGGTGACGAGGCCGTGGGTTGCGAAATGGATGATGCGATAATCGCCGAGGTCGGTGCGGTTCTTGACCGCCGTGTCGGTGAAGGCGCCGCCGGTGAGCAAAGTCGTCGCATCGCGGCCCATCGCATTGCGTGCGATGACGAGCTCGTCGGCGGAGATCGGCCGGCTCCATTGGGTGATGTCCCACTGGCAATCGCCGTCGACGCCGCCCGCTGCGGCGCCGCGCGTGCCGAGCGAGGCGAGCGTGCCCGCGACCGGCAGATTTTCGCCGAGCCCGAAATATTGGCGCGCGGCGGTCGATGGGGCCGCCTGCCGCGCATTGCGGAACGACAGCGCCGACACCGCGGTGCTGGGCCGCGCAGTGCGGCCGAGCCAGGCGATCTGGCGCATGTCGAACGGATCGGCATTGGGATCGAGCAGGCGCTGTTCATAGGCGGCGAGCCCGATGTCTGCAGTGACGAGCAGGTTGATCGGCAGTTGCAGCATCGCGCCGTCGGGTTCGAACACCAGATGCGCCACGGCCGGCAGCCGGTCGGCGACGGGGCCGAACAGCTGCGTATAGAGCTTGCGCGCGGTCGCGGCGTCGAAGGGGTAGGTGACGCGGCGGCCGTTCTCGACGATCGAGATCGTCGAGCGGATCGTGTCGACGGCATTTTGCAGGCCCGCGGCGTTGATGTCCGATTTCCAGAGCTGCGCCGAATTTTGACCGATCAGCATCGCATAGACGGCGTCGCCGACGACGAGCATCTTGAGATAGGCTTCGTCGGGACGCAGCACCTGCTGCAGTTCAGGAAGGTCGAGCTTGCCCGGCGCGACGACGCGATATTGCGGGAAGGCCGACAGCGCCGCGATCGTTTCGGCCTGCTGGAACGAAAGATTGTCGATCTGGGTCTTGAGGTCGGCGCGCAGCGCGTTGATCTCGGGCGATACGGGCAGCTGCGAAAGCCGTGCATCCTCGATGCGCGCGCGCTCGATGTCGCGGTTCAGCGTCGTCGCCTGGCGGAACAGCCGCGCGCCGTCGTCGCTGCCGCTCGACAGTTCGCGCGCCAGCACCGCCTGCGTGTCGGCGACGCCGGGGCGGACCTGCAACTGGCTGGCGACGAAGAAATCGCTGACCGCCGGCGGGGTCGGTCGGGGCGCGCGCGCGAGCAGCCGGTAATAGGGGGGCCATCATATTGGCCATGCCGGTGGTCGAGCGCTGCGAATTGGCGAGCGCGGTCACGACCTCCTTGTAAATCCCCATCGCCTTGTCGTCCTGTCCGTGGCGGGTCAGGAAGGCGGCGTAGCGCGCGCGCGCCGAGGCGAGCGCGTTGGTTTCGGGATATTCGACAGCCAGCGCATTCACCGATTCAAGGAAGCGCGCGTCGGCGGCGGCATTGTCGCCCAGCGCTTCCTCGGCGAGCGCGAGTTCGCCGAGCATCTGCGAGCGCAGGCGGATGATCGAGGTCACGCGGCCTTCGCGAACCGCCAGCGCGTCGGTGAGGCCCTTGAGCTGTGCCGCTTTCGCTGCCTGCCCATTGCCGCGCAGCCGCTCGACCGTGCCGAGCAGATGCACCGCCTGCGCATCGATGATCTGCGCGCGTTCGAGCGGGGTCAGCCGCTCGCGGTCGCTGCTCTGGCGCACCGCACGCGCGTTGGCGCCGCTGTTGACGCCCGCGACGATCTCGGGAGTCAGCGTCACCGCGCTGCCCGAAACGGTGACGCTGTTGGAAAGCGGCGGAATCGGTGCCTGCAGCAGCGCCGCCGCGCCGTCATAGTCGCGCTGGTTGAGCGCGTTGATCGCCCGGAAATTGCGGCGGAGGCGCAGCTGGACAGGATCGCTGGTCGGGATCGCCTCGACTTCGGCGAACAACCGCTCGGCCTCGGCGAATTCGCCGAGGTTCGAACGCTGGAGCGCGCGGTTGAGCGTGAATTCGGTCGGATCGATGTCCGCGGCGGCCTGCTCTTCGAGCGCGCGGCGCGACAGCGCTTCGAAGAATTCGGCGGCTTCGGCGTAATCGCCGCTGTGGTTGCGCCGGTATCCTTCGGCCAGCGCCTTGTCGACGTCGATCGTCCCGGCGAGGGTGCGGGCGAAGCCGTCGTTGCCGCCGACCGACGTTGTTGCGACCTTGATGACGCCGGGCACGACCTTGTGCTGACGCACCGATTCGAGCGCGAGGTTCAGCGCGTCGCCATAGGCTGCAAAGCCCTCCGCGGCGTAAACGGTATTGCCCTCGTTTTCGATTCGCGTCGTCCAGACGACATTGCTGTCCTTGACCGTGCAATTGCCGTCGGGGGCGCAGAGGATGGTGCCGGCGCGGCCCTGGTCGATGCGCGCGCGCGCCTCGTCGGAGGAGGCGCGCAGCGCGCGGATATAGCCGACGGGCTGGCTGGCGTCGCGGCATACGACCACCCAGGCGCGGTCGAACATGCCCTTGATCACGCTGTCGCGGACGGTGGCCTGCACTTCGCAGAGGGATCCGCCCTGATCGCCGATCGAGAAGCTGTCGCGCAGCGTCGGATCGGTGACTTGCGCCTGCGCGGGCATGGACGCGCACAGCGGCGCAGTCAGCGCGAGCGCCGCCAGAGCCGGCACGAGTTGCGGACGTCGAACGGTCATCACCAATCCCCCAAACACAAGGTTAGAGGCGCCGTGCCGACGCGGTATCGGCAAGGCGCAGTCTTCAATGCTGCGGTACGACCCATTCCCTTGGCGCGGACCCTAACCCCTTCGTCTGAAAAAGGGAAGTGATCTGCCGCACAGGCGCCTTGCGCCGGTGGGATGCGCGACCTATCTGCGGTCGGACACTTCCAATCCGGTGAGGACTATATGAGCGCATTCGACGATCGTGAACGGGCCCATGAAACGAAATTCGCGCGCGACCAGGAATTGCAGTTCCGCATCACCGCGCGCCGCAACCGCCTCGTCGGCGAATGGGCGGCCGAGCGCATGGGGCTGACCCCCGAAGAGACCGACGCCTATGCGAAGGCGGTCGTCCAGGCCGATTTCGAGGAAGCGGGCGACGAGGATGTCATCCGCAAGCTGGCGGGCGACCTGACCGCCGCGGCGGTCGAGATCAGCGACGCCGAGATTCGCAGCGTGCTGAACGACAAGACCGCCGAGGCGCGCCGCCAGTTCATCGACAGCCAGAACTGAGGCGCGTTCGATGGGCATGCGCGAGGATGATCTGCGGGCGATGATCGTCGCGGCCTTTCCCGATGCGGCGGTCACGATCACCGACCTTGCCGGCGACAACGACCATTATGCGGCGCATGTCGTCAGCGAATCCTTCCGCGGCCTCACCCGCGTGGCGCAGCACAAGGCGGTCTATGCGGCACTCGGCGGGCGCATGGGCGGTGAACTTCATGCCTTGCAATTGACGACCGCAATCCCCTCATAGGGGGCCGACACGAAATTTGCGGCGCGAGGCGCGCCACCGGAGACATGAGATGAGCGATCCCACCACCCACGACCGCATTGCCAAGCTGGTCGCCGACAACCCCGTGCTGCTGTTCATGAAGGGAACGCCCTTGTTCCCGCAGTGCGGTTTTTCGTCGCGCGCGATTGCAATGCTCGACCGCCTTGGCATCGAATATGAAACGGTCGACGTGCTGCA
Organism: Sphingopyxis sp.; assembly: GCA_015657575.1. Lineage (GTDB taxonomy): Bacteria > Pseudomonadota > Alphaproteobacteria > Sphingomonadales > Sphingomonadaceae > Sphingopyxis. The sequence continues at coordinate 15,770 of JACDQN010000508.1, read as the reverse complement.
GGACATGGAAGTCCGGCAGGGCATCAAGGAATTTTCGGACTGGCCGACGATCCCGCAGCTTTATGTGAAGGGCGAATTCATCGGCGGCAGCGACATCATGATGGAAATGTGGGAAGCGGGCGAGCTTCACACGCTGATGACCGGGATTCCGGCGCGCGCCGAATAAGCGGTCGGGTATGAGATAAAAAACCCGCCGGAGCCCAGGCTCCGGCGGGTTTTTTGGCTTTGGGGGGCGCCGCGAAGCGCTCGGCTTTGCCTTTTCGTCGAAGTGGCGCAGCATCTCGCCTGCGTCCTCGTCCTGCATCAGGTCGATGACGGCGCCTGCCCGCCAGGCACGAAGACCGCGGCATAATGATCGAGCCCTTCCTCGATCACCGACCGGAGCGCGCGATGCCGGTTGGCCGAGGGTCGTTATGAAGAATATCTTGCCCCTTGCCCATGAAAGTCTCGTGCACCTGTCCGAGGATGCGCCCGGCGCCCGGGCCGGAGTCGCGATCAGGGCAGCATAACGGCGGCGAGCGGCGATGGCGGTTAATTGAAGTTAAAAGCGACGGTGTGCGCTGGGGAGCATCCGCCTAGGGTCCTGACCCTAGCTTCAAAATCAAATCCGCGGGCGTCCGGCGCGTTCGAGGTGATATCCTGTCCCGCGTGACCTGCTCGTGCCGTCTTGGTGCGAGGAGTGTGTGGGCGTTGCGCGGCGCGGGAATCCTCCATGGGACGGCTGTTGATTGCGATCGTCGGAATGGCGCCGCTGCTATGTTTCGTCGTCGCTGAGATTTGCAGAAACGGCGATCATCGGAACAGATATTTTGTTATATTAATCTCTCTGTTCATCAGGATTAAACTTGATCCATATTGGTTCTATATTTTTCTGCCAAATAACTTAACTTTCTGAATAGAGAATTCATGTGCAGCTTGGATTTCTATTCGTAAAGACTCATCGTATTTTTGACACATTCTATCGTTTTTGTCGTTTTGAACAATTGCTCCGGTTTCGATAAGCTGTTTCTTTAGATCATGCGGCACCATGAAAAGTATATTTGTTTCAATTCGATACATAATGTTGTGCAGTTGAAGTAAGGGATTTTTTATTGGTGCGGCATTTCCTAAGCAAGGAGAGTAGTAATGAGCCTATCTAGCTACGACAAAAGCCTCGTCGCCAAGTGGAAAGAGTTCAGCAATATCGAATCGCCCGCTGGCTCGTTGTTCACCAATGGTGATCACGCCGAAGCCGATATCGTTTGTCAGACCGGCACCGGATCCGGCAAATGCGGCACCGTCTGCAGTGGATCAATTACCAATCCCTGTTGCTGATTGAATATGTCGGAACATGCGGATTACCGCATTTTCGATGAACAACTGGACCGTTTGATCGCCCCCTTTCGGGAGCGGTTGGCGGTCCATTTGTGTGGTTTGGCCGATTTGGCGGAGGATGAGAGGCGCGCCCTCATCATCGCTGCCGAGGAGGCTTTCCGTTTTCGCCTGTCGCGGCGATTGAACCGCGTTCTGATCCTGGAACTCAATGCGGCCCGCGTCGAAGGGCGCCTCGACGGCGCCACCTCCGCCGAGCGCTGGCTCGATTTCTTCGAGACCGCCAAAACAGAGGCATTCTGGGACTATTGTTTTACCGAATATGCCGACCTGCGCCCGCGAATAGAGCGGTTGCTGGGCAATCAATCGGGCGCCATCCTCGAAATGGCGACCCGCTGGTGTGCCGACCGGGGGCGGGTTGCGGCGATGTTGCAGAGCGACACGGTCGCGTTGACGGCGGTGTCGCTCGGCCAGGGCGATACGCACAAGCAAGGGCGGACGGTTACCATATTGGAAACCGACGCCGGGAAGGTCGTCTACAAGCCCCGATCGCTCGCCATCGACATCGCGCTTGGCGACTTCGTGCAGTGGCTCGCGGGGCAGGTCGATGGACCGCTCTATATCAAGATTCCGCAGGTCGTGGATCGGGGCGATTATGGATGGGCGCAGTTTGTCGGCCACGAATATGCCGCGGATGACGAGGAATGCAGGCAATTCTATTGCGGCATCGGGCAGCTGCTTGCCCTGATGCGCCTGTTGGGCGGCACCGACCTCCATGCGGAAAATCTGATCGCTCACCGCAACACGCCGGTCCTGGTCGATTGCGAAACGCTGTTCACGCCCAACGTCGCGCCCGTCCCGTCGGGCTATGGCGCGGCGTATGACCACTGCCTGGAACTGACCCGCGGCGGGGTGCTGGCGATTGGCCTTCTGCCCGATCGTGGCCAGGCGCTCGGCTGGCGCGGCGTGGATATGTCGGGGGTGGGAGGGCTGTCGGGCCAGCAACCCAAGACGAGGATTCCCGTCATCGTCGATGCCGGCCTCGATACCGCGCGCGTGGAAATGGCGACCGCGGAGCTCCCCAGAACGGCGAACCACCCGTCGAAAGAACCGGCGATTACCCGCTATTGGTCCGACATCGTCGACCATTTCAGGCAATTGAGCGCGACGCTGCACGCGCTCGATCGCGACGGGGCGCTGCAACCCAATCTCGACCGGTTCCACGACCGGCAAATCCGTGTCGTGGTGCGCCCGACCGAGACCTACGCCGAAATCGAGCGCATGCTCTGGCACCCGGCGGCATTGGCCCATCCGTCGGCGGCGCGGCAAAAGGCCGAAGCGCTCTTTGCGGAAATGGCCGAAAATATCTCCTACGCCCCGGGCGATCCCGTTATCATCGCCGATGAAGTGGAAGAATTGCGCCACGGCGACATCCCGGCTTTTACGACGCGCAGCGATTATGGCGCGCTGACCGGGCCGAACGACACCGAATGGCTGCCCCGCCAGAATCTGGTCGCCTTGGCGCTGGACGATTGGCGAAAGACCGATCTGGAGGCCGAGGCCAATTTCATCCGCGCCACGGTCGTCAGCGCCTATGTCTCGGACGGTCATATGCATGATGGGGCGTCGGTCTGGATAGCTTCCTCCGACACGGATGATCTGGATAGGCGCCGCCGCATGCATGCCGCGCGCATCATGGCGCAGATCGTGGCCAATGGCCATGAAGCGGAGGACGGCACGGTGGCGTGGATTGCGCCCACCTTGACGCCCGCCGGCTGGTCGGTGTCGCCCTTGGGCGCGGATCTCTACGCCGGGCTGTCGGGATTGATTCTGCTGGCCGCCGCCTATTCGAGCGAAGTGCGAGCCGGCAGGGCCGACCCGGTGGCGGGTCTGGAAAATGTCATCGACCGGCTAGAAAACAGTCTCGGGCATATCGAAAAGAGACAATTGCTGGAGATGGAAGGCGGCAAGCATGTCCGTCCGCCGGCGGTCGGCGGCTATGCGGGAGTCGCCTCCCAGATCTGGACGTTGCTGACGCTGGGCGACATCGACGACGGCGCTGCGAAGGGCCGGATCCAACGCGCGTTGCAACTGGTTCCGCTGATCGAATGGGGCGCGCGAACCGAGGAAAGCGACGACCTTCTGCATGGGCTGGCCGGCGCGATTCCTCCGCTCATCCAGCTCGCCGAAACGAGCGGCGACGCCCATCCGCTGACCGTCGCGCGCGCGCTTGCCGGCCAGTTGATCGAGAAAAGCCGTGCCGACCGCGGACGGATCAGCTGGCCGGTGCCCTATGCCGAAGGCGGCCTCGGCGGCTTCTCCCATGGGACGACCGGCATCGGCTGGGCGATGCACAAGCTCCACGAAGCGACGCGCGATCCGATCTATCGCGATTTTGCGATCGGCGCCTTTCGGTTCGAGGACGACCTCTATGATCCGGTGCAACGCAATTGGCTCGACCTGCGGCAGATCGACGGCGTAACGGATAGCGTAGCGTGGTGCCACGGCGCAGTGGGCATAGCGCTGGCGCGCCTCGATATCGATCCCTCGCTCGATAGCGAGGATAGCCGCCGCACGGCCCAGATCGCGTTGGACGCGGTTTTCGATCGGGGTCTCGGGTGGAATCACTGCATATGCCACGGCGACTTCGGCGCCTGGGACCTGATCGGGAATGACGCTGTTCAAAAGGCGGCGGACCTGCCGATGTCGGCCGAAGCCTTCTGCGCATCGCTGCTGACCAGCCTCGACGTTCACGGCCCGACATGCGGAGTCGTCCGCGACGCCTTTCTGCCCGGTCTGTTCACCGGGCATGGCGGCATCGCCTATCAGCTGCTGCGCATGCACTCCGACTGCGACCTGCCCTCGGCCCTGATGTTGGGACGCCGTCGGTGACCCCGGCCGAAAGCCGCGAGAATCCCGAAGAGCTGTTGCCGCCCTATTGGCGCCTGGACAATCAGGACCTGCCCGATGGCCTTGTCGCGACGCTTGCGCGGGCGCGTACGGCCAGCGCAGCGGTCATCGATACCGTCCGACATTCCGCACCGCGCCAGGCTTTGATCGTCTTCCTGCTGCAACTGCTCATCGGTGTTACGGTGACCGCCACGCTCCTGTTCATGAGCCGCATATTCGAGCCGCTTTTTTCCAGTGCCGATGTCTTGGGCAGGCTGCGCAGCGCTGCGCCTGCCATGATCGCGCTCGGCGCGATCTTCGCGCTGCGAATCGGTTTTTCGGTCGTGCTGGCGGTCAACAAGGCCAGCCTTGCCCCCAAAGCACGGCTCGCCGCCGAGGATCAGCTTTATCGGGCGACCCTGGGTATTCCCCTGTCCGATTTCGACGACCCGCTTTTCTATGACCAGTTGCAGCGTGCCAGGGACCGGGGGATCTTGCATCTGGAAGGGTCGATCGCGGCGTTGATCGAGGCCTTCTCCGCCCTGTTCGCCGTCGGCGGGGCGATGGTCGCGCTCTTCATTCTGCACCCGGCGCTTCTCCCGCTGATAATCTTGCCCGTGCTTCCCAGCGGACTGGGCGCGATCAAGGCTGCGCGCGTCCAATATGACGGAATGGCAAAGACGGTTTCGCTGATGCGGATGTCGACAATCTATGGCGAGATGGCAACGAAGCGCGAAACCGCCGCCGAACTTCGCGCGCATCAGGCGCAACCCTTCATCATGAACAAATTTCTGACCGCGGCCGGACAGCTGCGCGATCATTATATCGCCATCGCCTCACGCGAGGCGATGATTACCGGCGCCGCGTCCATCGCTTCGGGGCTGGGCTGGGCGCTGGCCATCGCGCTGTTGCTTGCCATGATCGTCCATGCCTGGATCGATCTGGCGCTGGCCGGCGCGGCCATCGTGGCCTTCCGCGTCGCCGCGGGCGCGCTCGAGCAATTGGTCACCAACGCCCATATGCTCGTGCAAAAATCGCTTTATATCAGTGACTATCAGGGTTTTCTGGACGCCGCGAAACGGCGTACCGCGACGCGGCCCACCCGTCCGGCGCCGCGCAGCCCGCAGCGGATAGGCGTCCATGACCTCAGCTTTCATTATCCGGGCGGCGAGGGACGATGGGCGCTGGAAGCGATCAATTTCACGGTCGAGGCGGGGGAAACCGTCGCGCTGGTCGGCGAGAACGGATCGGGCAAGACAAGCCTGGCGAAGCTGCTGGCCGGCCTTTACCAGCCGCAAAAGGGCATGGTCGCGTGGGACGGGCATAATATCGCCGACATGGATCCCGCGGAGATCGCCGACCGGGTGTCGGTGGTCATGCAGAATCCGGTTCGCTGGCCCGACAGCGCGCGCGCGAATATCGAGATCGGCCGTTACCGCGACGATGTCGAAAATGAAGAAAAGCTGATCCGCGCCGCGCGGCAATCGGGCGCTCTGGCGCTCATCGAACAATTGCCGCGCGGATGGTCGACGCTCCTCTCGCGCGAATTTCATGCGGGACATGATCTGTCCGGCGGGCAATGGCAGAAATTCGCCATAGCCCGGGGCCTCTATCGCGATTGCCCCATCGTCATATGGGATGAGCCCACCGCGCCGCTGGACGCCAAGGCCGAAAAGGCGACCTATGAAGCGCTGCGCCGGCTGGGCCGCGGGCGTACGGCGTTTCTCATCACCCATCGCCTGATGAGCATCAGGGGCGTCGATCGCATCCTGTTCCTGCAGGAAGGACGCCTGGTCGAACAGGGAAACCATGACGAACTGATGAAGCGGGACGGTGCCTATGCGGCGCTGTTCCGCTTGCAGTCGGACCTCTACAATTCCAATCTGCTATGACCGGGATCCACCGTTCCGCCCTTGCCGCCGATGCCAGGCGCGTGCTCGGCCGAAGCTTTTCCGGCCGGTGCATCGGGCGCGACGAAGACGACATCGCGCTCGCCAACAAACAGCATGCCGCGACATGGCCCTTGCCCCTTCCAGAGCTGTTGATCGCCTGCCGGACCCAGCAGGATATCGTCCGGGCGTTCGAATTCGTGCGCGACAAGGGGGTTTCCTTTTCGGTGCGCAGCGGCGGGCATTGTTTTGCCGATCTGTCCAATCGCGGCGAGGTCATCCTCGATTGCGCGGGCGTGAACAGTCTCGAAATCGGTGAAGGTCGGCAGGTCGTGGCCGGACCGGGCGTGCTGTCCGGCGACGCCATCGCCACCCTGCTGAACGCGAATATGACCTTGCCCGTCGGCGGATGCCCGCTGGTGGCGCTCGGCGGTCTGTCGCTGGTCGGCGGATTCGGGCTGACCGGACGATCGCAGGGGCTGTTGTCCGACCGCGTTTCCGCCGCGCATGTCCTGCTGGCCGATGGCCGGATTTTGGAGTGCCGCGCCGATCGGCATGCCGATCTCCTGTGGGCCATAACCGGCGCGTCCCCTGGGCTTCGGCATCGTGACCCAGCTTCGTTTTGACGCGTCGCCGCCCCGTTCGGGGGTCGCCATCGACGGCGCGTGGCCGATCGCGCAGGCGGGGGAGATTTTTGCGCTCTGGCAAAATTACGCGCCCGCCGCGGACCCCGCCGTTTCGGTCCAGATCAGCTTGATGGCGCCCGAGGACCCTGACGATGCCTGTTTCGTGCGATGCTATGGCGTCGTCCTCGATACCGGCCAGGGCGACGACGGCATCGACGCGCTGCTCCAAACCATGGCGAGGCATTTCGGTCCTTTCGCCGGTCGCATCGATGTTGCGGCCAAGCCCGCCCAAACCATGCCGCTTTATGCCTGCGGCGCGCGGACCTATCGCGACGAGGCCGCCTGGCTGCCGTCACGTCCCTATACGGGTACGGCCCTCTTGGCGCAGCGATCGCAATTTTTCGACGCGCCGATACCGGCGGAGGCGATCACGGAGCTGGTTGAACGCATCCAGGCCGATCGCACCGCGTTGCAGGCGCGCGAGATCGAATGCATCCCCTGGGGCGGCACCTATGCGCGGTCCAATCCTGGCAGCTGTTTTTCCCATCGCCAGGCGCACATGCTGCTGCGATACAATAGCCTCACCGGCCGGAACCCGCCGCCGGCCGTTCGGGCATCGATGCAGGCCTGGGTCGATGATTGCCGCAAGATCCTGCACCCTCATGCAAACGGCCGCATCTATGCCGGTTATGCGGAAAAGGATCTTGCCGACCCGATGGCCTCCTATTTCGGGGAGGCGGCGGCGCGGCTCGACACTCTGAAGCGGCGCTACGATCCCGATACCATCTTCAAGGGATCCGCCTCCCTTGCCGGGCCCCGTTGACAAGGACGGCCTCGACACGATCGGGCACAGAGCGCGAGGGAGCGCAGCGCGAGATCGCGCTCCCTCTCCTGAAGGTCAGGCAGGCTGAACGAGCGCCGCCCGGGCACCCTTCGCGGCTTCGACCATGTTGATCAGCGCCGGCCGCACATCCTCCCACTTGCGGGTCTTGAGACCGCAGTCGGGATTGACCCAGAGCTGGCCCGCCGAGAGCCGTTCGCCGGCCTTGAGCAGCAATTGCTTCATCTCGGCGGTCGAGGGGATGCGCGGGCTGTGGATGTCGTAGACGCCCGGGCCGATCTCGTTGGGATATTTATAGTCGACGAAGGCGTCGAGCAGCTCCATCTTCGAGCGCGAGGTCTCGATCGAGATGACGTCGGCGTCCATCGCGCCGATCGACGTGATGATTTCGTTGAACTCCGAATAGCACATATGGGTGTGGATCTGCGTCGCGTTGGCGACCCCGCCCGCCGAGATGCGGAAGCTTTCCACCGCCCAGTCGAGATAGGGCTGCCAGTCCCTGCGGCGGAGCGGCAGGCCTTCGCGCAGCGCCGCTTCGTCGATCTGGATGACCTTGGCGCCCGCGGCCTCCAGGTCGAGCACCTCGTCGCGGATCGCAAGCGCGATCTGGCGGCAGGTGTCGGCGCGCGGCTGGTCGTCGCGGACGAAGGACCAGTTGAGGATCGTCACCGGGCCGGTGAGCATGCCCTTCATCGGCTTCGCGGTCAGGCTCTGGCTAAATTGCCACCAGGCGACGGTCATCGGTGCCGGACGCGAGACATCGCCATAGATGATCGGCGGACGCACACAGCGCGAGCCATAGCTCTGGACCCAGGCGGCCTTGGTGAAGGCAAAGCCCGCCAGCTGCTCGCCGAAATATTGCACCATGTCGTTGCGCTCGAATTCGCCATGCACAAGGACGTCGATGCCGATCTCTTCCTGCCACTGGACCGTGCGCGCGGTCTCTTCGCGCAGGAACTGTTCGTAACCGGCATCGTCGAGCTCGCCCTTGCCGTGCGCGGCGCGCGCCTTGCGGACCTCGGCGGTCTGCGGGAAGCTGCCGATCGTCGTGGTCGGGAGCGGCGGTAGACCGAGATGCGCCTGCTGCGCCTTGATCCGGTCGGCGAAGGGCGCGGCGCGGCGCGCCCAGGCGTCGGTTGCCTTGGCGAGCCGCTTGCGTACCGCGCTGTCGTTGGTGAGCGGCGAATTGCGGCGCGCGGTCACCGCGTCGGCGTTGGCGGCCAGTTCGTCGCTGATGACATAGCGGCCGTCGCTCAAACCAAGGCGCAGCACTGACAATTCCTCGAGCTTCTGGACCGCGAAGGCGAGCCAGTCCTTCACTTGCGGATCGAGCGCGGTTTCGAGCGCGAGGTCGATCGGGGTGTGGAGCAGCGAGCAGGAGGGCGCGATCTGGATGCTGCGCGCCTGCGCGACCGGTTCGTAGCGATCGAGGATCGCGGCGAGATCGGCCTTCCAGATATTGCGGCCGTCGATGACGCCCAGCGAGAGCAGCAGGTCGTCGCGCGCGCCGGCGAGGACGGCATCGAGCTGCTGCGGCGCGCGGACAAGGTCGACATGCAACCCCGCGACCGGAAGCGCGAGCGCGGTGTCGAGATTGTCGTCGAGGCTACCGAAATAGGTGGCGAGCATCAGCTTGATGCCCTCCACCTGCGCAAGCTCGGCATAGGCGGTGCGATAGGCGGCGCGCGCATCGTCCGAGAGGTCGAGCACCAGCGCGGGCTCGTCGATCTGAACCCATTCGGCGCCAGCGGCGTTGAGCCTGGCAAGCAGTTCGGCATAGACGGGCAGCAATGCGGGGAGGAGCGACAGCGGGTCGAAACCCTCGCTCTTTGACTTGGCCAGCAGCAGCCAGGTGACGGGACCGAGGATGACCGGACGCGTCTGGTGGCCGAGCGCGCGCGCTTCCTTATACTGGTCGACGGGCTTGGCGGCGTTCAGCGTGAAGACCTGGCCCGGTTCGACCTCGGGCACCATATAATGATAGTTGGTGTCGAACCATTTGGTCATTTCCTGCGCCGGGACGTCGCCGCCTTTTCCATGACCGTGGGCGCAACTTTCTTCGGCCCCGTCGGTGCGGGTGCCGCGCGCCATCGCGAAATAGACTTCGAGCGATGTGGCGTCGCCGAGCCCGCGATAGATTTCGGGAATCGCGCCGACGAGGATGCTCGTGTCGAGCACCTGATCATAGAAGGAGAAATCGTTGCTGGGGATCACGTCGATTCCGGCCGCTTTCTGCCGGTCCCAGGTCGCGGCGCGCAGATCCCTGGCGGTGGCGAGCAGTTCGGCCTTGTCGATCTTGCCGGCCCAATAGGCCTCGACGGCCTTCTTGAGTTCGCGGCGCGGGCCGATGCGGGGGAAGCCGAGGTTAGCGGCGGTAACAGGCATGAGTTTCTCCTTCGGCGGTACGCGGGTGCGCAGCCGTCTTTGACGTTGGGATTGGGGAAGGGGACGCGCGCTACGTCAGGGCGACGCAGCGCGCACGGGCATTCGGACAGGGGGTCCGATGGCATTTTGGATCAAGATCAGGAGCATCGACCAATCACCTCAAAATCGGGCGGGAAGGTCGGACAGGCGCGCGAAGACACAAGGCAGCCCGTGGGCGTGGACGCCTGACGAGCTTGTTTCGCGCGTCCGCCGGAGGAACCCCCGTCCGAGGAACGTTATCGCGTCGGAGGCAGGTCTCCTGGCTCGCAGGTCGTCGCATCGGTTCCGGCCTTCCCGGCGCGACGCCCATGATTTTGGGCGGACGCCAGTGGCACGCGGTGGAACCGCTGCTCGCCGCTTACAGTTGCGGGGGCAGCGCCGGATTTCGTCCTTGCGGACGGCACCGGCTTCCCGTCTTAGCCCCGCCGCGCAGACCCTTTTGGGGTATGGGACGGGGAACCTCGACCTTCGCAGTAGAGCCCAAGTACCGAGCGCTGTCAATATGGATATAAAGAATTCTTTATATCTTACTTCCAGGGACAGCGGCGCCTTCGCCGGATTGACAACTTCGCAAGGCTGCATTCGCGAATCTTTGCATTTTCAGGCATTTACGAAGGACTCTTGCCCGCGCAAAGGGAATCGGACGCGCCGTGGCCATCGATTAAATCGACGCCGCTGCGCGCTATCCGGTCATCTGATTGGTCGTCGGCTTTTACGGCGAAGCAGGCTGAGGCGTTCCGACCCTACCGTCCGGAAGCGCGTCCATCACCCGTTCGACCCGCAGCCCGGGGTAAAAGGGTTTGGAGAAGAAGGCGTGGCATCCTTGTTCGATCGCGGACTGTTTGAGCGCGGGCGCGCGGCACATGGCCGATCTATAATAGGGTGAATTTCGCTTTCACGCATTTGAGTGCGTCGAACCGACATTGCGAACCCCCGCGAGGGCGGACGCCCGCAATGTCGGTCGCAGGTACCCGGACACCGGCCGGACGCGTTGCTTTCGGGCTGCCTGCCGCGTCGCTGCGCGGCAGGCAGATTATGGGGCGCTATTCCTTGCGGGCGAGCGCCTTCGCATCCTTCGCATCCTTGCTCGGCAGCACCGAGATGCGGATCGCCTTTCCGGGGACGAGATACTGGCGCGCCAGTTCCTGCAACCGCGCCGGCGTCACGGCCTGGACGACCGCGGGTTCGGCGAGGGCATCGTCGATCGTTTCGGGCGCATAGGCCCCCGCGAGCAGCATGCCGTACCAGCCACCGTTCGTCTTCAGCGCCTGGTTGAAGCGTTCGACCATCGGGGCGCGCGCGCGGTGCAGTTCGTCGTCGCCGATCGGCTTGTCGCGAAGGTCGGCGACGATCGCGTCGATCGCCGAATAGAAGGCCGAGAGCCGCTCGGGCGACGTTGCGGCAGACGCCGTGAACGTCCCATAGCCGCGATAATCGGCCGAATAGTCGGCGCCGACCCGCGGCGAATAGGCAAGGGCTTCCTTTTCGCGGATGACGTCGTTCGCGCGCAGCTGGAAGACGGCGCTCAGCACCGAAAGCTCGCGCGCCAGCTTGCGGTTGCCGCCGATCAGGTCGGTCGTCTGCCAGGTCACCGTGCCCAGCGACTGGTCGATCAGCCCATTGTGCGTGAGGACGACCGGCTCTGCCGTCGGCTTGCCGAACGATCGCTGGTCGGCACCCGGCGCGGCCGCATTATACGGCGCGCGGGGCGGCAGGGCGCCGAAGGTCGTCGCGACCGACGCGACCGCCTTTTCGACGTCGAGATCTCCCGCCATCACGATGTGAATCGGACCGCTGGAGATCATCTTGCGGACATCGTCGCGCAGCGGTTCGAGCTTCCATTGGCTCGATACTTCGGGCGGGGCCTTGGCGACACGCTGGTCGCCTCCCGAAATCATCGGGGTACCCTGCAATCCGAAGACGCCGTCGGGGCTCGCATTGGCGAGCGCCCAGCCGGTGGGGGCCGACGCGATCGCCTTGTTGAACTCGTTCGCGCGCAGCGCCGGGTCGGTCAGGACCGCCGCCATATATTGCATCTGGAGCTGGAGATCTTCAGGTCGCGTACCGCCCGAGAGCAGGAAACGCTGGCCGAGCGAGGTCAGCCCCGCGCTGATCACCCGGCCGGTGAGCGCGCGCGATACGTCGTCGATCGTCATCTTGCCGAGACCGCCCGAAGTGACGGCCCCGAGCGCGGTCGCGCGCGGGTCGATCTTGTCGGGCGAGAAGTTGCGGTCGCCGATGCCGGTGAGCAAGCCGACCGAAATCTGGTTCTTGTTGAAATCGACCCGCTTGACAGTGAGCTTGACGCCGTTGGCAAAGCTGTAGGTCGTCGCACCGAGCGCGTCGGGCTTGCTCACCTCGACCACCTTTCCGGGGGTGCCGAAGTCGGTATAGGCCCAGCTCTTCGGTTCGTGCGCCTTCACCGGCGCGACCGCCAGCTTGACCGAATCGTCATAAGCGGCGCGCAGCGCGACATTGCCGCCCTCGACCGGATCGGGCGACAGCAGCGAGATGATCGGACCCTGGCCGGCGAAGATCGTCCGCGCGACGCTGCTAACCTTATCGGCTGTCAGATCCTTCACGGCGCCTTCGAAAATCTCCAGCGCGGTAGCTGGCGAAGCGAACACCTCACGGTCGTTCACGGCATAGACAATCCGCCCCGCCAATCCGACGCTGTCGCGCGTCGACGCCGATTTTACCCCATCCTGATAGCGGGTGCGCCATGACGTGATTTCGCGGTCGAGTTCGGCCTGGGTCACGCCATATTGGGAGAATTGCCGCACCGCCTGATCCATCGCGCCCAGCGTTTCCTTCCATTTCCCGGGCAGGAAGCTGCCCGAAATCGTCGCCATGCGGAGGCTGCGGAAGGCTTCGCTCTCGCCGCCCTGCGCCGACAGAAAGGGCGGATTGTCGGTTCGCCCGGTTTCGGTGAGCCGGCGATTGAGCACCGCCAGCGCGAGGCCCTTGACGATGTCGTCGCGTCGGTTCGCAATCGTATCGGCGGCACGTTTGGGTGGGTTCACCCAGTTGATCGACACCGACGGGCTCAGGCTTCCCTCGACATAGACGTGCGTCTGCAGCTGTTGCGGAACGATGGTTCCCAGATCCGGGTCGGGTCCGTCCGGTGCCTTGGGGCGCCAGTCGCCGAACTGGGCCTTGATCTTCGCCTCCATCGCATCGACGTCGAAATCGCCGACCGCGACGACGGTCGTGCGCGACGGGCGATAATAGCGCTGATAATATTCGACGAAGCGTTCGCGCGGTGCTGCCTGGATGATCTCCATGTCGCCGATCGGCATGCGCTTGGGCAGCAGCGTGCCGGCGCCCAGAATTTCGAGCTGCTTGACGCCGATCACCGCCGCTGGCGAGTTGCGGAGGCGCTCCTCGCCGCGAATGACGCCGCGTTCCTCGTCGATATGCTTGGGTTCCATCAGCGCGGCCGATGCCTGTTGGCGAAGGATGTGAAGCCCCGTGTCGATCGATTCCGCGTCATTCTTCGGCATGTCGAGGCGGTAGAAGGTCTGGTCGAACGTCGTGCCGGCGTTCAGGTCGGCACCGAATTTCAGACCGAGCCGTTCGAGCCGGCGGATCAGCTCATTTTCCGGAAGTTCCTCGGTGCCGTTGAAGGTCATATGCTCCATGAAGTGGGCGAGCCCCAGCTGATTGTCGTTTTCCATCAGCGATCCCGCGTCGACGCGGATCCAGAGCGATGCCTTCCCCGCCGGCGTCGCATTGTGCAGGATCGCGTACCGCAGCCCATTCGGCAGCAAGCCATAACGCACCGCGGGATCCGCGGGGACGTCGCTGCGTTCGTGTGCCCAGGGCTGCGACGGGGGCGTGACGTCGGTGGCGACGTTCGCGCTGGGCTGCGACGCCGTCTGGGCGATCACGGGCGATGCCAAAAGCAACCCGATCGCCGACACGGAGATTCGAAGCTGCGATTGCCGGAAATTCTTCATCTAAATGCTCCCCTCGAGGTCTGGCCGGATTTCGCGTCGCCCTTTGCCGCCGTGTCGGCGGTGCTTAAGGAACGGCGTCCGAGCACCAAGACGCGGCGCGGGCCAAAATCCCCATCCCATACGCGAAATTATATTTCCCGCGGTGGGAAAGCCCGCCTTCGAAGCCGGGTTGACGCGCCGCCGAATTGCGACATCATAATGACAATCGATGCGCGGGGATGGGACACGGATCGGCCGGACTATGGTGCAGGCACGCGAAATCTTGGCTCTCGACAGCCTGCATCGCGCCTATCGCGAGCCACTGCTGCGCTTTTTTTCGCGGCGCCTGCCCGATGCCGCGGCGGCGGAGGATATGGTGCAGCAGGTGTTCGAACGGCTGGTCCAGCGCGGCGATATCGACGGCATCGAAAACGCCCGCGGCTATGTCTATCGGGTTGCCGAAAATGTCTTCGCCGACCATATGCGCCGCGCCGCCGTTCGCCGCAGTCATGCGCATGATCCCTTTGATGAATCGCTCCACGCAGGTGTGGATTTTTCGCCCGAGCACGTCTTGGCAAAAAGAGAGCGTCTCGCGCGCGTGTTGGAAATACTTCAAACGCTGCCCGAGCGAACCAGGATCATATTTGTGCTGAGACGAATAGAAGGATGGAAATATCAGGATATCGCAAAGCGTTACGGCATATCGGTCAGTGCGGTTGAAAAGCATGTCGAGCGCGCCGTAGAGCAGATTGCGGCAGGCATGGGCGACGAGACATGAGCTTGAAGCTGATAGCGGGAGGCGCGGCGGCGCCGGAAAAAGGGGCGGCCGCCTGGGCGGCGCGGCTCGATCGCGGCGATCTCGACGCGGCCGAGAATGATGCCTTCGAGCGCTGGCTGGACGAGCCCGGCAATCCCGAAGCCTATGCCGAAGCGGCGGCGGCGATCGGTGTCTTCGACGGCCTGGATCCTGACTTTCCCGAACTTGCGGCGCTGCGTGCCGAGGCGTTGCGTGACCCGGTTGCGATCAATGCGCGGCCGCCGGGGCGGCGCATGGCCGCGCGCCATTGGGTGCCCTGGGCGGGCGGTGCGCTCGCAGCGTCGATCGTCGCGGCGTTGCTGCTCGTCGGATCGCCGGGTGTTCCCGACACGCAGGGGCCCCAACTCGCCGAGCAAGGCGCGCGACCTGCCTCTCCTGTTGCGGGCGCGGCAAACGAATATCGCACCGCCGTCGGCGAGCAGCGCATCGTCGAACTTGCCGACGGGTCGAAGGTCACGCTGAACACCGCGACGCAGATCGCGGTCGATTATCGCGCCGGCGAGCGTATCGTCCGCCTGGTCCGGGGGCAGGCGCTTTTCGACGTCGCCCATGCGCCCGATCGGCCATTCTCGGTGGTCGTCGCGGGACGCAAGGTCACCGCGCTCGGCACGATTTTCGAAGTGCGGCTCGACAAGGACCGGCTGAAGGTCACCTTGCTGCGCGGCAAGGTGCGCGTCGACGAGGATGGCGGCGATAGCGCCGCAGCCAGGCCGCCGGCCCTCGCGGTGCTCGCGCCCGGACAGCAATTCGTCGCCGTGGGCACGCTCGCCCCGATCGTCGAAAGCGTCGATGTCGACAAACAGACGCTCTGGCGGCGGTCGCTCGTTGAATTCGACGACGAGACGGTGGGGGGCGCGGTGGCCGAACTCAATCGCTATTCGGCGACGCAGATCGTCGTCGCCGACAGCCGGGTCGCGTCGATGCGCCTGAGCGGTGTTGTGCGAACCGGCGACGCGGCGGAGTTCACGACGCTGGTCGGGGCGATGCTCCCGGTCGCGTCGCGAAAAAATGCGCGCGGCGATATCGAGCTTTATT